>CAMHIV010000188.1 GCA_946185185.1 uncultured Treponema sp.
TCCAGTTCTTCGGCTGTACATGGTTTGTATGTAACAGGATTTAAAAGTGGTGCCGGTTTGTTTTTCATGTCGGCGCGGATGTTATACCACTGCTTTGGAAGTTCTTCTTCAGAAAGGAAGATTTTGTAAGGAATTGTTTTATCTGACATTTAAGAATCCTTTATAATGATACTATTTATAGAATCATTATAAAAATTAAAATTGAATCTGTCAAACTGTTCACTTCGGGGTTCGATTCCCGCAATTATTTAATTGCAAAAAAATAAGGATACTGAAAACCAGTATCCTTATGCTAATCAACAACAGCCCCTACGGGGAATCGAAGGGTTCTGGTCGCAAACATCGTGTTTGCTCCCGTCACCCCGTCTACACTCGCTGACGATGGCATCCATGCCATCTTTTCCTCCCTGTTCGGTCGGCGCTCGTTCCGTGGTTCGATTCCCGTGAAATATCTAATTGCAAAAAAAAATAGGATACTGCAAACGAGTATCCTATTGCTATATCTTAACAGCCCCTACGGGAATCGAACCCATGTTGACGGAATGAGAATCCGCTGTACTAGCCGTTATACGAAGGGGCCAAAAAAAAAGCTGAACTATTCGTTCAGCTTTAGTTCCCCAAGGAGGATTCGAACCCCCACAGTCAGAACCAGAATCTGAAGTGCTACCATTACACAATCGGGGAATGCAATGTTCCATAACTATAAAGATTTGAAATGTCTGTGTCAAGAGTTTTAAAGTCTTTTTGTCAAAAAGTTGAAAAAAAATATAATAACTTATATTCTCGTAACTAAGAGGTTTTATTATGAAGAAAATTCTTTCCATTGCTATGATTGTGCTTTGCACTTGTTTTGCTGCTAACGCACTTTCATTTGAGCTTGATGCAAGTACAGTAATTGCAGGTGATTCTAAATATTCTTACAAGGATTACATTGACAACTGGCAGATTTTAGAAACATCTGAATCTATTACCGTTGGTTCCACTCCTATTGGTTTGGATGTAGGTCTTCGTGTTCCAATCATTCCTATCGGTGAAAAATTTGATTTTGGTTTAAGTTGTGATTTAGGTTCTACAATCGGAAAAGGATTAAAACAGTCAAAAGACAGCCTTCTTTTGAGAATGCTTGTTCAGAATGGAACGATAAATATTCCTGGTGGAGCAAAATCTTTCTCAATTCCAGTAACAGATAATTCTGACTGTGTTAACACAAATTTTTATGCTTCTGTTGGACCGATGATGCGATTTAATCCTTCTGATATGCATACTATTTCTGTTGCACCAGGGCTTTTGTGCGAAGCAACTGTTTCACGCATGTATGGAAAGCTTGTGTATGATACAACAACTGGATTGTTTTCTAAATCTTCTGAACAGTTTGTAACTCTTAATTTTGCCCTTGATTTTAATTTCGGCTACAAATTCTGGCTGGTTCGAAAGTCTGATTTTAAATTTGGTTTGAATGCAGGTCTTGATCTTGCAGTTCCAGTATTCGGCTCGATTTCAAGAACAGATGATTCTTCAAATGGTTTGTACGAACTTGAAATCGATGGAACAAACGCAAAACTTATGCTTGGTGTTGCATTCGATTTTGCCGGAAAGAAATCTAAGAAATAGTTCAAAAGCTGAACTATATAGATATCAGAATTAAAAAAGATGCGTGAGTTCTATCAGCCGCGCATCTTTTTTTTACAAAAAAATTATTTTTTTATTGCCGATTGATTTTATTTTTTGTATTTTTTAAAGGAACTTAAGATAGTAAAACTTATAAGTCGAATATCGAGTTATGAAAAAAAAATAGAAAATTGGCGTAAGCGGAAGACTGATTCAAAAAACATCTGCACAAGCGAAGCGCGGAAGCCGTTTTTTGTAAGCAGGATTCCGCTGAGAGCCGATTTTCGGAGTATAATTAAAAACTCGATATTCAACTATATAAAATTGTATTCTTATACTATGGAGATTAAATAGAAATGGCAAAACAGTTGATGTTTAATGAAGATGCCCGCAAAAAATTGCTTTCTGGTGTTGAACAGATTGCAAAGGCTGTAAAAGTTACATTGGGACCTTGTGGTCGAATGGTTATGCTGGACAAGAAATACGGTGCTCCTACAATTACAAAGGACGGTGTTTCTGTAGCAAAAGATATTGAACTGGCAGATCCATTTGAAAACATGGGTGCTCAGTTTGTTCGAGAAGTTGCTTCAAAAACAAATGATGACGCCGGTGATGGTACAACTACTTCAACAGTTCTTGCGTATGCACTTGTACGCGAAGGCTTTAAGTCTGTTGCTGCCGGTATGACTCCAATCGAAATCAAACGCGGTATTGATAAGGCTGTTGCGTCTGCAGTTGCAGAAATCAAAAAGAATGCAAAGGCTGTAAAAGATTCTGCTGATATCAAAAATATCGCTTCAATTTCAGCAAATAATGATCCAGAAATCGGTAATCTTATTGCCGAAGCTATCGAAAAGGTTGGAAAAGACGGCGTAATCACTGTTGAAGAATCAAAGAACATGAATACAACTGTTGATACTGTCGAAGGTATGCAGTTTGACCGCGGTTACATTTCTTCTTACTTTGTAACAGACCGCGAAAGAATGGAAGCTTCTTATTCAGACGCTTACGTTTTGATTTATGACAAAAAGATTTCTTCAATGAAAGATCTTCTCCCAATTCTTGAAAAGGTTGCAAATGCTGGCCGTGCACTTATCATCATCGCAGAAGATGTTGACGGTGAAGCTCTTACAACTCTCGTATTGAATACAATCCGCGGAACAATCAAGGTTTGTGCTGTTAAAGCTCCTGGATTTGGTGATCGCCGCAAGGATATGCTTCAGGATATCGCAATCTTGACCGGTGGACAGGTTGTTTCTGAAGAAGTTGGACTTAAACTTGAAACAGCAGATATTTCTGTCCTTGGACAGGCTAAGACTGTAAAAATCGACAAAGATAATACAACTATCGTTGGCGGTGCTGGTGCAAAAGATGCAATCGCAGCTCGTGCAGCAGAAATCAAAAAGCAGATTGAAAAATCAACTTCTACATACGACAAGGAACAGCTCCAGAAGCGTCTTGCAAAGATTTCTGGTGGTGTTGCAGTAATCAATGTTGGTGCTACAACTGAAACAGAAATGAAAGAAAAGAAATTCCGCGTAGAAGATACAATTGCCGCAACTCGCGCAGCTCTTGAAGAAGGTGTTGTAGCTGGTGGTGGAATTGCTCTTATCCAGGCTTCAAAAGCATTGGAAACAATCCCTGCTGAACTTTCTGAAGATGAAAAAGTTGGATACAAAATCGTTCGCCGCGCTTTGGAAGAACCAATCCGCCAGATTGCAGACAACGCAGGTGTAGACGGTGCTGTAGTTGCAGAACGCGCAAAGACAGAAAAAGAAGGTGTTGGTTATAACGCTTACACTGGTGAATGGGTAAATATGATTCAGGCTGGTATCATTGACCCTGCAAAGGTAACAACTTCAGCTTTGAAGAATGCTGCATCAATTGCAGGAACACTCCTTACAACTGAATGTGCAATCACTGATATCCCGGAACCAAAGACTGCCGCTCCAGCTGCAGCAGATCCTAGTATGATGTACTAGTAAGTTTTATAAAAGAAAAAGCACAAGTCATTTGCGGCTTGTGCTTTTTTTTTGTATATTGAATATATGAAGAAAAACAAAACTGTAATCATTGTATTTTCCTGCATAGCCGTAATCCTTTTTTGCGTGCTTTTTGTACGACTTATATTTTTCAAGAACACTGGAGAAGTTCGGCCAAAAATCATAAATCCAATTACTAAAACAGATTCTTTAACTGATCAGAATGATTCTGATTCCGTGAGTGATAGTGCAATGCAGACATCGTTTATTCCTCTGCTTCCTACTGAAACCCTTATGAGTACCCTTACTCTTGATTTTGACGGCGATAATCTTGACGATCAGGTTGTTGCGGTTCATAAAGCAGGTTCTCCGTTCCTTTTCCTCATTGTTGGCCTTTATAATGCTGACACAAATGCTTATGACCGTGTTGCCGAAATTTCAACTGAAATATCCAAAGGAAAAACTTTTTCGTATAACGCTCTGGATGTAATCGGTGATCATCGAACCGCTCTTGTATATCAGGGAATGAAATCCGATGGCAATTCAGTAATGAGAATTTACATTTGCCGCCGACGCCGTGATACAGTTGAAATCTCGAATATTGGTGATTTTGTTTCTGACGGTACTATTTTTATTCTGCAGACTGATCGTTCGGAATCTTATGCACTTTCTCAGACCAATGGCGAAAGTTTTAGTGTCTGGGTTTACAGTTCCGATAAAACAGAAGATTCAAATTCAAAGATGACCGGAATTAATCAGCTTCAGACTGAATATGTCTGGAACCCGGATGAACAGAAATACGTTCAATCCCGCCAGCTTAAGGTAAACGGAAGCCGGATTGCAGCCCGCGAACTGGCCCGAATCCAGAATGGTACAGTAGAAACTTTTGCTCAGTTCTTAAACGGCTTGTGGTATAAAATGACAAATACAGGAACTTCGCCACGATACATTTATTTTAATTATTTCGATAAAGAAATTATTTTCCTTTCTGATGATACAGAAGGCGTTTATTCTTGGGAAGATTCAAATCTCCGCCGCAGTGGTATTTACCTCACAGTTATTAATACTGTCATTTCGAGTATGAAGCGCCGTTTTGATATTATGCTTTCAGGCGTAAATGAAGTTTATATCCATGTTCACGATGATGTTGGAATGGTAATTAAAGAATCAAATCAGTGGGATGGAACTTACAAGAAAATGTCTTTTCAAAGTACTTTCGGCGAAGTAAAAGTTCCGGAAGTTTCTGATGATTATAAAAAAGTTCTGCTCGCAGAAAATTCCACATGGAAAGATGAAGATGAAAACCGAAACTATAATGCGATTTAAGTCGAAGGAATCAGAAACGACTTAAAAAT
>CAMHIV010000189.1 GCA_946185185.1 uncultured Treponema sp.
GATGGAGTGAACTTATTTAACTGCACAAATGAATGTGCTCATCAGACCGTATTCCATTTCCATATGCATATTTTACCAAGAAAAATTGATGACGGACAGAATTTGGTTCCAAAAATGCCAGGCGCAAAAATCGAACTTGAAGAAACTTGTAAAGCTTTAAAATTGAACTAAAACGAGGCATGAAAATGCAGGTTGATTTAAAAAAAGTTGCAGAAGAATTAGAAAAAATCATTACAAATCTTTTAGATGAACATCCGCAGAAAAAAGGGTCAATTTTTGTAATTGGATGTTCGTCCAGTGAAGTTTGCGGCGGAAAAATCGGAAAAGATTCCAGTGAAGAAGTTGGAAAGGTAATATTTTCTGTTGCGGAAAAAATTCTTTCTGAACGTGGGATTTTTCTTGCCTGTCAGTGCTGTGAGCATTTAAATCGTGCACTGGTGATTGAAGCTGCCTGTGCCGAAAAATATTCTCTTGAACCAGTCAGCGTAGTCCCATGGGTTCATGGGGGCGGTTCTCTTGCAACAGCGGCTTATGCGGGTTTTAAAGAACCGGTTGTGGTAGAGCACATAAAAGCTTCCTGTGGAATCGATATTGGAAGCACCTTGATTGGAATGCATTTAAAAGATGTTGCAGTTCCTGTTCATCCGGAACAAAGATTCATTGGCGAAGCATATGTAACAGCCGCATATTCTCGACCTAAGTTGATTGGTGGGGAGCGGGCTAAATATTAAACTTGATTTATAACAAAACCGATATATAATAAAATTTGTGCAGTCTGCATTGCAGAGGAGTGTGGTATGTTTAAAAAAATTAAAACTGTTTCGTTTCAGCTTATTTCTATAATGGTTGCTGGAATTCTTGCTTATTCCATTTGTATTTTTGTTACAACCAATAATCAGCTTGAAAAAGGGCTTATAGAATTCTTTAAAAAAGACGTTTATGACGAAGTTGAAAGTGTTACAACCCGTTTTAGCGAAAAGGTTGAAGAAATTTCACTGGTAACAAAAGTTATTAGAGCAGCTTATGAGGCTCATTACGAAGAAGACGGGCTGGATGTTGAATTTATCAATACCTTGTGTCAGAACAGTGCAAGTGAACATGATTTTGATTCAATTGCTTTTTATGACCGAAGTGGAAATTTGCTTTCGTCAAATAAATTTAATTCAATTGATAGTTCAATTTTTGTTCAGACAGCTTTGAATGGTAATTCAAAAGAAGAAGTTGTTCGCATTGGAGATGATTACTATGCTGTAATTGCAGAACCGGTTCGTATAAATAGCAGAGTATCTAGTGTAATTGTAGCGGCTTCAAAAATCACAAGTGATGAATTTGTTCAGGATTTGTCTGATTTTATGGGGCTGGAATTTACAGTATTTAATGGCTATACACGAGCTTATACAAGTCTTGCAGGAATGAAGGGCACAACAATTGCCAAAAAGGAACTTATCGATTCTGCTGAAAATGGAAACCTCGTTGTAGATCAGGCTTATATTGGGAATAAAAAGTATTTAGTAAATTATTTCCCATATTCTGATTCAACTGGAAAAATTTTAGGTGTGCTTTTTATCGGAAAAGAAATTAATGCTATCGAAGATGTTAAAAATACAATATTCAGACCGTTGCTTCTTATTGCAATATTTATTTCTATTGTTCTTCTTTTTGGATTGATTTCATTTGTATATCTTCGTGTCATCAAAAAGATTACCTCAATTGATGCTGCTGTCAAAAATCTTTCCAGCGGGGATGCTGATCTTACATTCCGGCTTCCAAGTAATGGTGGCGATGAATTTGCACAAATTGCGGGAAATATCAATATATTTATTGAATTGCTCCAGAATATCATTAACAAGCTTAATGGTGCCCAGGATGACTTGAGTAGAATCGGTGAAAACCTTGGTGCTAACTCTCAGCAGAGTGCAAGTGCAACTGCACAGATTATGGCCAATATTGAATCTGTTCGTAAGCAGTCAGAAACACAGGCTGATGCAGTTCAGAATACTTCTGCAATTTTGGAACAGTCTGGATCAAATGTTGCAACTTTGGGTGATCTTATTAATAATCAGGCTGCAGGAATTACAGAGTCTTCTGCTGCAATCGAAGAGATGCTCGGAAATATTTCTTCTGTAACAAGTACCGTTAAGAAGATGACTGATAGTTTTGCGATTCTTAACTCTGATGTACGCGATGGTAGCGATAAGATGTCGAACGTAACTCAGAAGGTTAATCTTATGTCGGAACAGTCTTCAATGCTTTTGCAGGCAAACAACATGATTGCTTCTGTTGCTGCTCAGACAAACCTTCTTGCTATGAATGCTGCAATCGAAGCTGCTCATGCTGGCGAAGCCGGTAAGGGATTCAGTGTTGTTGCTGACGAAATTCGAAAGCTTGCAGAAACTTCTTCGGCTCAGTCAAAAAATATTAATGAAGAACTTAAAGAGATTTCTAATTCAATTAGTGAAGTTGTAAGTCTTTCTTCGAATACACAGGTTGCATTCAATGGAATCGTAAATCAGTTGGGCGCAACCGATACTCTTATCCGCCAGATTGATAATGCAATGGAAGAACAGCAGAATGCTTCGCACCAGATTCTTGAAGCATTGAATGATATGCGAAACCAGTCTGTTTCTGTAAACGAAAAATCATCTGAACTGAAGACAGGTGTAGAAGAAGTTCTTACAGATATGAATAAGGTTACCCAGATTTCTGACGTAATCCTTGGAAGTATGGACGAAATGGCCAGCGGTTCTAAGGCAATTAATACAGCTGCTCAAAATGTATCTGAACTTGCATCCAATACAATGAAAAACATTGATGTTATGAAAGAGATTTTGAGTCAGTTTAAGGTTTGATGAATGATAGAAGTTTTGAGTAATAAGAATTTAACGCTTAAGGTTAATTCCAAAGGTGCTGAAATCAATGAATTGAAGGATTTGCGTTCTGGGAAAGATATTATCTGGAATGGAGATTCTTCGGTTTGGAAGTTTCATGCGCCGGTGCTTTTTCCTCATTGCGGGAAAATAAAGGATGCTTTTGTTATAATTGATGGTAAGGAATATCCATTAAAAAGCAACGGTTTTGCACGGGATCAGGAATTTACTCTTGTTGAAAAAACTTCTAGCAGCGTTAAATTTGAACTTACTGAAAACAGTACGACTCTTTCTCTATTTCCATACAAGTTTCGTTTGAGTGTAAAGTATGAGCTTTTGGAAAATGCAGTAGCTTTTACAACAACTGTAAAAAATACAGGCGATGAACCATTCTTGTTCAGTTTAGGAAGCCACAGTGCTTTTGCAATCGATAATCCTTCTGATTATGAAGTTGAATTTGAAAAGAAGACTCCGCTCACAAATGTTATCTGTTTGGAAAACGGATTTCTAGCAGAAGAAAATGGTAAATGCCCGGTTACAAAATTGTATGGCGAAGCAAAGCCAGGTGTAATTCCTGTTACAGAGAATGGTTTTGGAAACGGACATCTTTTTACGCAGATTGATTCTGAATGGGTTGGACTGCGGAACAAGAAGTCTGGTTCAATTGTTCGCGTAAATACAAAGGGTTATCCATATGTAATGATATGGCAAAATGCCGGAAAACCAGAATTTGTCTGCATTGAACCATGGTACGGCATGCCGGATCCCGACAACACAACTCATCAGTGGCTCGAAAAACCAGGCCTCGTAAAACTCGAAGTCGGAAAGAAATTTGTTTCTGACCAGAGTATTTTTATGGGGTAAAAATGTCTGAGAATTGAAATCATTTCATATATTTCCAGAACAATTCTGCAACTTTTTCATGGGTGAAATCATTCAAGCGTTCGTTCTGGTTGTTTAAGATTGTTGATTTAAATTCGTTGTCTGTAAGGATTTTGTTCATTACGCCGGCGGTGATTTCTGAATTCTTTTTTTTAAGTAAAAATCCGCTTCCGTTCAGGGTACTTGGAATCGCTGAACTTGCAAAAGCCACAATTGGAAGATTAAAGTACATTGCTTCAACTAGAGGAACGCAAAAGCCTTCGTGTTCGCTCATGCATAAAAATAAATCTGAAAGCTTATAGTAGGCTAAAATTTCGCTGAATTTTGTGTGTCCGGTAAAGATTACATTTTTTGTTCCCAGTCGTTTTGTGTATTCCTTTAACTGTTCGCCATAATTTTCAAAATCTCTTGGATTTCCTACAAGGAAAAGTCGTGATTTTGGATTATAATTCTTCTGATACGAATCGAAAGCCTTAATTACATCCTGCTGTTTTTTGTTTGGAACAATCCGGCCCAAAAAGATTATATTTGTGTAATCGTCGTTATATTTGTTTATCGTCTCGGAATCGGGTTCTTTTTTATAATCATCAAACGGAATTAAAATAGGAAGAATATTGATAGGGCAGGTGTAGCCCATATCCAGCAGGTTCTGTTTGTTAAAATCTGAAACTGCAAGAACCATGTCAAAGGTTTGATTCATTTCTTCAACTTGTTTGAGTCCGGTTCTGCAATAATCTGCACTTTTTTTACTGTAGGGGTCAAAAAATTCTGGCGGAGTGATATTGTGGTAAACCATTATTTTTTTGCCACACTCAACAGTTTTTATCCATTTGTTCAGCTTAGAAGCGCCGCCAACATGCAGGAGTATTACGTCATCTTTCTGAACTTTGTATTCATCAAATCTGGTAGCAATTTCAGAAGAAATTCGACTGTCGATATATTCGGCATAGATTTTTGATTCATAGCTCTTGGATTTTATAATTGAATCCAAGGCAAGAATGTCGTTTCCGATTGCGTCTCCGTATGAAAGTGATGAATAAAGTTGAATAATCCGCATACTTTTTCCCTATAAAAACTTTTCTATATATTTCCAGAAGTCTGTTTCGATTTTTTTATGCGCGAAATCGGAAAGTCTTTCTGTTTGGTTTATAATTATATCGTTTTTTAAAGTATTGTCTGTAAGGATTTTAT
>CAMHIV010000190.1 GCA_946185185.1 uncultured Treponema sp.
TACGAGCGTCTGGTTTACACCCAGAATGTCGGGAGTTCGATCCTCTCACCGTCCACTCAAATGCGGCGATGGCGGAATTGGTAGACACGTAAGGTTGAGGTCCTTATGGCGAAAGCTGTGCAGGTTCAAGTCCTGTTCGCCGCACTTCAAGGGAATGCTTAAGCATTCCCTTTTTTTTATTCTTTTTACTAGTCTTATGCGAAAAACTGTAATATAATACTTGAACCCTTTCGGAGAGAATTTAATAATCAGTGTTATCTCGTATGTATTATGCAATTATCTAAAAAAGTAAAAATTTTAAAAACTGCCTTTATTGTATTGGTCTGCATGGCGTTAAATTATGCAGGAAAAGAACTTTCAGCACATTTTGAACTTCCTATGTGGCTGGATGCCTTTGGAACTGTTGTTTCTGCATATCTTTACGGTCCTTTGTGCGGTGCAATTACAGGAATTTCTGTTAATTTTGCTTATTTTTTTTATTATTCGGTAAAACCTATTTACGCCCTGACGAGTGCTGCAATCGGTATTATTGTGGGACTCGCTTCGGAACGCAAAAAGCTTTCGACACTTTTTGGCGTGAGTACAGTTAGTGTTATTGTTACGCTTTCTTCTGTTATCATTTCTGTGCCTTTGAATGTTATTTTCTGGGGCGGAATGACAGGAAATGTTTGGGGGGACGGTGTAATAAGCTATCTTCGTGAAGCTAGAATTCCTGAATTTGTCTGTGTCGTTCTTGGTGAATTTTATGTTGATTTTCTGGATAAGATTTTTACGATGGTTTGTGTTTTTGCTGTTGTTTGCATAATGAATAATTTGAAAAAGAATGGACTTAAAAATCAGTTTAGTCGTAAAAATCTTTCGATTGTTGCACTGTTCGCTTTTTTTGCCTTTGTTCCTGCTATTCCGGTAGACGCTTCGGACTATGATACTTATATCCAGACTGTATATTCCAGCGAAAACGGACTTCCCTGTGGTGAAGCAAATGATATTGTTCAAACCGGCGACGGAATCTTGTGGATTGGTACTTACGCAGGGTTATACCGCTACAACGGTTCTTCTTTTAAATTAATGAGCGGCTGGCCTTCTGTAAGGGGGGTAAATTCTCTTTATGTTGATGAAGAAGGGCGGCTTTGGATTGGTACAAATGACAAAGGGCTTTCCATTGTTATAAATGAGCGTGTAGTTAATGTAATTGATTCTGAAAAAGGGCTTCCGGCTGATTCAGTTCGTTCTATAGTTCGAAGTTCTGATGGAATCTATTATGTGGGAACTTCTGCAGAAATGGCTGTAATCACATTGAACAGCGGCCTTAAAATCAGTGAAATATTAAAAGATGTTTCTTTTGTTTCAAGTCTTTCGGCAGGAAAAAATGGTTTTGTTGCCGCTGTTTCGGCAAGCGGAACTCTATGTCTTTTGCGGGATAAAAAACTTGTTTGGAATGAAAAGCTTTCCGGTGATCAGGAAATCTATACCGAATGCTATTTTGGAAATGACGGAAAACTTTATGCCGGAACATCTTTGAATAAGGTTTGTTCTTTTGAGGTTGATTTTACAGGCGAAAAACTGAATGTAAGGAAAACCGGCTATAAAGAATGTAAGTCATTAAAGCATATTAAGTCGTTGTATTCCTATGGCGATAAGCTTTTTGTCTGCGCCGATAACGGAATTGGTTATTTTAATGACAATGGGTTTAATATTATCAATCTAAAGGAATTTAATAATTCCATTGATAATATGATTACCGATTATCAGGGGAACTTGTGGTTTACATCTTCTCGGCTTGGACTTTTACGGCTTTCACTTTCTTCATTTAAGAATTTGTATGCAAAATTTGCGATAGAGCCTCAGGTTGTAAATACCGTTGAAGAATGGCAGGGCTCCTTGTGTTTTGGAACAGATTCCGGACTTGTACTTGCTCCTAAAAAGGGTTTTAAGGTTTTGCATAATTCACTTACGGAACGCTTTGCAAATGTCCGCATTCGTTGTATCAGAAAAACTTCCGACGGTTCGCTTTGGATTTGTACTTATGGAAAGGGGTTGTTCAGGATTTCAAAGGACGGCGGAATAAGACTTTACGATTACGACAACGGCATGACTGGTAACCGCGTTCGTGTTGTGCAGGAGCTTTCTGATTCTTCGATTGTTGCTTCCGGGGACAAGGGAATTTCTTTTATCCGTGGCGGTGAAATTGAAAAATCGATGTTTTACAAAAATGAACTTGGAGCAGCAAAGATTCTTTCGATTGAAGAAGTTTTTGACGGCTACATTCTGTGTGGTTCAGACGGTGACGGACTTTATGTTCTGAAAGATAAGAAACTGTACAGAACGATTAACAGATCGGATGGGCTTACTTCCGGCGTTGTTCTTAGAACAGTAAAGGCTTCTGATGGGGGAGTTTTTATTGTTACAAGTAACAGCCTCTGCTATATGGACAAGGATTTTAATGTTCGTGCCTTGAATAAATTTCCGTACTATAACAATTATGATGTTTATCCGGACGGCAAAGGAAATGTTTTTGTGTCTGGAAGTGCCGGCATTTATGTTGCCTGTGAAAAAGATGTTATTGCTGACGATAAGTATTATTCCTGTATAATTCTGGATTCTAAGACAGGTTTGAACAGTACTATCACTGCAAACTCATGGAATTATATTGACTCTGATAAAAATCTTTATCTTGCCTGTGGAACTGGTGTTTATATGGTAAACATGGATAACTACCTGACAGGAAAACATTCTTACCGTATGAAATTCACATCGGTGTCACTGGATGGAAATCCTACTTCAATTGAACAGGAAAGACCTTTTGTAATAAAACGAAATGTAAATAAAATCGAAATTTATCCGGAAATAATCAATTACACTGTTTTTGAACCATATGTTAAATGGTACCTGGAAGGATTCGATTCGATTCCGGTTGTAATGCCGCAGCGGGAATTGACTTCTGTAACTTACACAAATCTTCCATTTGGAAAGTATGAGTTCCATCTTGCGGTTCTTGACGGAAAAGATGGTTCTGAAATTGAATCAATCCGGCATACATTCATTAAAGAAAAAAACATTTACGATAACCGCTATTTTAAATTCTATATGATTTTTGTAGCGCTTATCGCAGTTGGCTGGTTTTCGTGGTTCTTTGTTCATACAAATTTTCAGCATATTCTTCTGGTTCAAAAAAAGGAACTTGAATTTGCCCGCCAGCAGGTTGAATTAAGCAATGTAACTGTTCTTGCTATTGCAAAAGCGGTCGATGCAAAGGACGAAAATACGGCTCAGCATTCTCAGCGGGTTTCTGAATATTCCGTGCTGATTGCAGAAGAACTTGGTTTTTCCGGCAAAGAAATTGAAAATCTAAGACGGGCAGCACTTTTGCACGATATTGGAAAAATTGGAATTCCAGACAGCGTTCTTAAAAAGAATACTTTCCTTGACGATAGTGAATATTCGCTTATGAAATCCCATGTAGTTCGTGGTGCTGAAATCTTGAAGGATTTTACAATGTTCGAGCATGTTAGTGACGGTGTTCTATATCATCATGAGCACTGGGACGGTTCCGGCTATATAAAGGGCTTAAAAGGTGAAGAAATACCTCTTTATGGCCGGATAATCGGCATTGCAGATGCCTTTGATGCAATGACAGCAAACCGTGTGTATAGAAAAAAACAGGATATAGATTATGTTATTTCTGAGCTTAAAAAGGGGCGGGGAGCTCAGTTTGATCCTCATATTACGGATATCATGCTCGATCTTATAAATTCTGGAAAAATTGATCTAAAATCTTTGTACCCGGAGCTTAATGGGTGTGTAAATTGTTAGTGGTGGTGAGTGTCTGTGAAATTAAAAAGATATATAAATCAAAATGCGGTTATAACTTTTGTAGTTGCTTTAATTTTTATCTGTGTTTTTTCAATTCTGGGACAAATCCGTCTTAGAAATAATCTTTCGGAAAAAATTATTACGGCGGGGTTTATTTATGATGGGGATGAAAGTACGCCCTATACATACAATTTTATAAGAACTCAAAATGATATCGAAAAAGAATTTGGTGAAAAAATCCGCGTGCTTGTAAAAACCAATGTTCCGGAATCGGAAGTTGGTACTAGTATTCAGGAGCTTATTGATTCCGGATGTAATCTGATTTTTTTGAATAGTTACGGATTTCAGTTTAAGGCAAAGGAATTTGCCGCTTTGTATCCGAATGTACAGTTTTGCCAGGCAACAGGCGATAATTCGTTGGACGAGCCGTTGAGTAATTATCACACTTTTATGGGCGAAATTTATCAGGGACGCTATATTTCCGGAATTGTTGCCGGTATGAAGCTTCAGGAATTATTAAAAAATGGTGTTATTACTCCTTCAGAAGCAAAACTGGGATATGTTGCGGCATTTCCGTATGCAGAAGTTATTTCCGGCTTCACGGCGTTTTTGCTCGGAGTTCGTTCTGTTGTTCCCTTTGCCACAATGAATGTTCGGTATGTAAATAGCTGGAACAATTATTCTCTTGAAAGAGACTGCGCATTGAAATTGGTAGAGGATGGATGTGTAATTATTTCTCAGCATTCCGATTCGATTGCTCCCGCTGTAGTCTGCGAGGAAGCTCATTCCGAAAAAGTTGTTTTTCATGTTGGATATAATCAAAGTATGATAAATATTGCTCCAACAACATCACTTATCAGTTCAAAAATAAACTGGTTCCCATATATGGAGGCGGCTGTAAAAGCTGTTATGCGGAATTACCCGATAGAAAAGGGCTTAAAAGTGCATGTAAACGGAAATGATTCTGGTGCAGGTTTTGAAAGCAATTGGGTTCAGATGCTGGATTTAAATCGAACGATTGCAGCTGAAGGCACCTTAAAAAAGATAACAGAAGTGGAATTTGCCTTTAAAAAAGGAAAAATCCACGTATTTTTTGGCGACTACACAGGAAAGAATCCGT
This sequence comes from uncultured Treponema sp., assembly GCA_946185185.1. Classification (GTDB taxonomy): domain Bacteria; phylum Spirochaetota; class Spirochaetia; order Treponematales; family Treponemataceae; genus Treponema_D. Next base: position 4,934 of record CAMHIV010000190.1, read on the forward strand.
TTAACG
>CAMHIV010000191.1 GCA_946185185.1 uncultured Treponema sp.
AAGCCACTGCAGAAACATACTTTGATTCAGACAATCAGCCGTGTAAACAGAACCTACAAAGGCAAAGACCGCGGTTTGATTGTGGACTACATTGGAATCAAGCGGGCAATGAACGAAGCCCTCAAAAAATATACCGGCGATGACAATGAAGAGTTTGAAGATACAGACAAAGCCGTTGCAATTGTAAAAGACCAGATCAGTGTTCTGGATGCAATGTTCAATGAATTTGATGCTTCTGATTATTACAATGGAAGTCCGCTTAAACAGCTTGAATGTTTGAATAAAGCAGTTGAGTTTGTTCAGACAAGTGAAGAATTAGAAAAGCGCTTTATGGATGCAGTTCGCAGAATGAAAAAAGCATTTAACCTTTGTTCTTCCAGCGAAAACTTTACAAAAAGCGAAAAAGACAAAATCAACTTCTACATTGCGATTCGTTCAATTTTGTTCAAGCTGACAAAAGGCGATGCTCCAGATATTACAACAATGAATCATCATGTTGCACAGCTTATAAATGAAGCAATTAAAGCTGATGGAGTAGAAGAACTGTTCCAGGTTGGAAAGAATGTAAACTTTAGCATCTTTACACCAGAATATCTTGAAAAGATAAATGCAATCCAGCTGCCGAATACAAAAATCAAAATCTTACAGCAGCTGCTCCAGCAGGTTATTGCGGACTATAAGCGTACCAACAAAATCAAGGCTATGGAATTCAGCGAGCGAATGAAGAAACTGGTTGAAGAATACAATAATCGCCACCTAGATGATTTTACAGTTCAAGTTCTTGATGAAGTTACAAAGCAGTTGAATGAATTGCTCAATGATATTCAAAAAGACAAAGAGCACTTTAAGGAACTTGGAATAAGTTTTGAAGAAAAAGCCTTCTACGATATTCTTGTAAGCTGCGCAAAGAAATTTCATTTTGAAAATCAGTATCCTGATGACAAGATGAAAGATTTGGCAAAGAAAGTAAAAGCTCTTGTCGATGATAAAACAAAATACACAGACTGGGATCAGAGAATCGACATCACTGCGGAAATGGAATCAGACTTGATGATGTTGCTTGACGAAAACGGATATCCGTATGAAGTGTATCGGGAAGTGTTTGAGCAGGCTGAGAATTTTAAAAAATATGCGGAGTAAGGAGAAAATATGTTAAAAGAAGAATTTACAGAATGGGCAAATAATGGCGGAATTCATTCAAAGAATCCAGATTATATTAGTCATGCTATTGATGTATTAGAATGGTGGTTAGATTCAAAATTACCAAATGCTGATGTTGGCAATCTCTTTCGTTATGAAACATTAGCAGAGTTTGAGAAAAAGCTTAAACAAATAACAAATGACAGAGATTTTGATGATGTGAATACAAAAGACCAAAGTGGACGGCCTCAGGCAGCACTCAATAAATATATAGAATTTCTTAAAGGAAGAAATTATATCCCAGTTATACATGAACATAATGAGGTAATAAGAAATATGAAAGATACAGAATATTATAAGGATCTTCTTGTAGAAAACAAAAATATAATTCTTCACGGTGCACCTGGTACAGGAAAAACTCATCTAGCAAAGAAAATTGCAGAAGCCATGGGATGTACTGAAAATGAAATTGGTTTTGTTCAGTTTCATCCAAGTTATGATTATACAGATTTTGTTGAAGGTATAAGACCAAATAACAATAACGGATTTGAAAGAAAAGATGGTATCTTTAAAGCATTTTGTAAAAAAGCACTACAAAATATTTTAGATTCCAATAAATCAGCATCAGAAATTCAGAAGGAACTTTCTTGGAACGATAAAGTAATCCTGTTTTTGGATAATGCTATTGAACAAAAAACATCATATCCTCTTAAAAACGGTGGTAATGTTATTATAGAAAGCTATCATGAAGATATAGTGGATATATCTCTTCCGGATAATATTGCTCATAAAGATGATAAAATTCATATATCAAAATTATTAAAAATTTTGAATGCAGAACAAGAGTTTGAAAAAGCAATTGAAATTGAAAAATTTATAAACGAATATCATAGTGCAGAGTACTCTTACCTTCTTGCAATTTATAAGGCTATAAAGTCATATAGTTTTGATCCGGCAGATTTAAATACAGTCAATATTTCAAAAGTTGATGAGAAAAATTTTGTTTTCATTATCGATGAAATAAACAGAGGTGAGATTTCTAAAATCTTGGGAGAATTATTCTTTTCTATAGATCCTGGCTATAGAGGAGAGGAAGGCCTTGTAAATACTCAGTATCAGAATTTGGTATTAAATACTGACATTTTTTCTAAAGGTTTCTTTATTCCAGAAAACGTCTACATCATCGGTACAATGAACGACATTGACCGCAGTGTAGAAAGCATGGACTTTGCGATGCGTCGTCGTTTTATTTTCGAAGAAGTTACAGCCGAAGATAGTGCAGAAAATATGAATCTTCCCCAAGATGCAAAAGACAGAATGACTCGTATCAACAATGCAATTCATGATACCGAAGGTTTAAATGATGCATATAAGATTGGAGGTGCATATTTCCTCAACGCAGATGATTTTGACAAACTCTGGAAAATCAAACTTTCTTCTTTGATAAAAGAATATCTTCGCGGAATTGATGACGATGGTTCAAAATATCAGAAGATCGAGGATGCGTATTTTAATCGAAATGCTAGTAATTCCTCTCTAAATGATACGGATGATAATAGCCCTACAGTTGAACAATGAGTCGAATTACAGTAATTGATAATACTTTTAATCAGAAACTTCCTCTTCCTAAGTTTAATCATGACTGTGAAAACCTTAGAAAAATTGCAAACAAAACTCTGGGAGATTTACAGTCAGAATCTGGAATTCTTATTTTTCCGCCAAGAATAGAAGATACTGATGATCAGATAAAAGATTCAGTCATTTTTATTCTAAAAGAAAATGAAAATTCTTTTTCTCTAGATACTGGAAATTTAATGGGTTTTATTGGCCGTAATGATACAGAGTTAAATATTTGTTCTCGTTTTACACATAAAATTGATGGAAAGATTTCAGAAAAGAATGATTTCTTCCTTCACTATATGCTGGAAAAGGTCTGTCATATAAATCTGACAAATTTAAAAAGCACTAGAAGTTCTGACAAAATATTCGACCTTCTTCCTTTTTTATTTCCACAGTATCTCATAAGTGCATTAAGACAAGGTGTTTACAAAGAGTACCAAAAACACGAGTACAACAATTCAAATGTTAGAGGAATAATTGATATAAATCGTCATATCAGATTCAACATACCTGCAAATGGTAAAATTGCATATAATACCTGGGAATACAGTTTTGATAATCCAATTACAGAACTTGTAAGACATACCATTGAATATATGCGTTCAAGTAATACTTTCAAATATATTCTGACAAGCAATGAAGAAGTAAAAGCAGCTGTTGAAACTATTATAAATGCAACTCCACTTTATAACCAGATGGAAAGAAATAAGATTCTTTCTAAAACAAGCAGATCAATTAAATCTCCATACTTTTATAAATATCGTGATCTTCAGAAAATTTGCCGAATGATTTTACTTCATGAAAAGATTAAATATGATTCCTCATCAAATAAGATTTATGGATTATTGTTTGATGGAGCCTGGCTATGGGAAGAATATCTTGCAACAATACTAAAGAAAAAGGGGTATGAACATCCTGAAAACAAGAAAAAGAATGGAGTTATTCATCCGTTTATAGATAATAGAACAGGTAGATTTTATCCTGATTTCTATAAACCAAAAGAATTAATAACAAAAATGAAGAATTAGCAGATATAATCCTTGACGCTAAGTACAAAAATTTTGATGAATACAATCCACCTGCCGATGATATAGCACAAATGATTTCTTGTATTCATGTTATGGATGCAAGATTAGGGGAATTTGTATATCCCTCAAAGGAAGTCAATAAATCAGGAGCTAACTGGATTATAAGACCTTTTGCAAATACAACCGCTGAATTAAAAACAAAGCCATTCCTGATTCCTAATTTGACAAGAGATTATTCTGATTTTAAAAAAATGATAAATATCTCGGAATCAAAGCTGATAGAGTAAATAATATGAATGAATTACACGATATCATCTTCGTTACCGACAAATACGGCAGACGAAATAAAACAGGTGATATAGAAAAACTTCAATACGATTCACGTAAAGATGTTTACTTCATCACATTCAAGGATGGAAAGACATATACATGCAAAAGTTCTGATCTTCAAATAATCAAAAACTGTCTTAAAGATAAACAATCTGCTACAGTATTTGCCTATCTGCTGCAGATGGCTCAGTTTAGTGATATAAAAATAATGAAGGCCAGAATCTTCTTGTAAAGAATCTTGAAAAATCAAAATTTGTAAATGAATATTCAGTTTTAGCAAGGTACCTAAATCCTAAAAAAGGGAAAGAAGAAAAATCAAAAATACACTCTCTGATATTTCCTTTGGACTGTAATAACAGTCAGTTTAAGGCTGTAAGTACAGCTTTAAATAATCAGGTGAGTATAATTCAAGGACCACCTGGCACCGGTAAAACTCAAACTATTTTGAACATCATTGCAAATCTATTAATGCATGATAAAACTGTTTTGATTGTTTCAAATAACAATGATGCAACCAGAAATGTTTACGAAAAACTTGCTTCTGATAAATATGGACTTGGTTTTATATGTGCTTTCCATGGGAAGAGAGAAAACATAGAGAACTTCCTGAAAAATCAGCAGCAGTTCTATCCAGAATATCTTAAAGACTGGAAGAACAATTTACCGGTTTTGTCTCCGCTCTTAGATGAAGATATCAAACATCTTGGAAAACACTTTGAAACGAATGAACGTATTTCTACAAT
>CAMHIV010000192.1 GCA_946185185.1 uncultured Treponema sp.
TTTTAAAAGCTCTTCCAACAATTTTAAAAACACCGACAGCTTTAGAAATAGGCGCCATGATAAAGATCGCCATGTAAGAACCACCAATTGTCATGAATACAGACGGAATATCGATGATACCCATAAGAGAACCACCGGAAGTCAATACAGACATAACAATGAGGGCTGCCCCTCCAATGAAACCAATTATTGTAGCTATATCCATTTTATAAAACCTCTTCTGAGTTAATTCCTATTTTTTTGCGATATGAAATAATTTTTTCGATTAAATCTTCCGGAGAATTTTTTACTACAATTTTTTTTCCGGAAAGCATAGTTAACGTTAAATCAGGATTAGATTCCATACTTTCTATCATATGAGGGTTTACCCAGTAAACTTTTCCATCAAGCCGATTAACTTCAATCATAAACTTATTCCAATACTAATAGAATAACATTATTATTCATTTTATTCCATTTATTTTATAGCAATTGACTAAATTATTTCCCTTAAAAACTCATTTAGAAAAAGAATTCCTTCTTCCCCCAGCGAAAAATATGATTTTCCACCTATTTTATAAAAATAAGCTTTCTTTTGACTTTCCCACTTTTTCATTACAGAAAGAAAATCAGCCTTTACAGGTTCGGAAAATCTGGTTTCAAAATCAGAAATAGATACCCCTTTTAAAGTTCGAAGGCCCATCATAAAAAATTCGAACTTTTCTACCTCCGGCAAAATTCCTTCCCTTTCGCCAGGAATTAATAGCTCAGAAGAATTCATAAAGTCATCTCTATTCCAAAAATTAATATATTCAGAAATATTTTTGGTATTTGTAAAACGAACCGATTTTTTTCCATACAAAGTTCCTGTCGCGCCGGAACCGCAGCCAAGATAATCTTTTAATTCCCAGTACGCCATATTATGAATGCATTCATAGCCCGGTTGTGCAAAATTAGAAACCTCATACTGAGCATATCCCTTTTCTTTTAAAAATTCCTTTCCTGAAAGCCACAAAGAATCTGCTGCATCAAAATCATAATTCAAAGCCCCGGTAGAATATTTCTTTCCTAAAACGGTTTCTTCTTCAATAGTCAGCGAATACATGGAAATATGCTGCATCTTATATTCCACAAGAGTAGAAAGCCCCTGCAAAAAAGTTTTTTCAGTCTGATTCGGGAGAGCCGCAATAATATCAGTCGAAAGAATCCTATCCCATTTTTTGAAAAGTAAATCTAGAGTATAAAGTACAGTTTCAAGCGAGCTTCGACGATGAACAAATTTCAATACATTTTCATCAAGAGCCTGAATTCCCACAGAAAGACGGTTTATAATTGTATCTTTTAAACAGAAAAGCAAATCTTCAGTAAGATCATCAGGATTTGCTTCTATCGTAAATTCTTTTAAGGGCTTAATTGTTTTTTTAGAAATAAAATCCGAAATAGTTTTAATTTGCCGGCAAGAAAGAAGACTTGGCGTTCCGCCACCGATATAAACGGAAGAAATCCGCGCCCAGATTGTCTGCGGTAAGCCGGAAAATATCGTTTTTCTGCATGCGGAACGTAATTTCATTCAACAAAGCTTTTATGTATTCGTCGGGAATATTCTTCTTTCCGCAGGGCACGCTAAAAAAATCACAGTAATCGCACTTAGAGAAACAGTATGGTATGTGAATATAAAGTGCAGTTTCCAACACCCCCTCCCTGCAAAAAATCAGAAGAAACGGATTTTATTTAATGGAAAATACTGTAGAAGAGCAACTGCGCGAATATCTTTTGCACCAACAGCACCCCACAAGCGGGAATCCACAGACGAATTTCTTGAGTCGCCAAGAACAAAATATTCATTTTCACCGAGGGTGATTGTATCAAACGTACCGGCAACACCAACAGTCATATCCCAAAGAGCCGGAGCAGCATTGATTTCTGTATTATACGGCTTTTCTACAAGTTCAAATTCTGTAAGAAAAAATTTTTCGCCACGAGGTTTTATATAAACAACATAATCACGCATATAAATCTCATCGCCCGGAACGCCAATTACTCGACGAATCAAGTTTTCATTTCCCATACGCGACTGAAGGTTCATAACAGAAAACTGTCTGGCTGTAAAAAAGGAAACAATTTTATCAAACGCTGCAAGATGCTTTAATTTTGAAAATTCAGGATTTCGAGTCTTCAAAAGAACGACACTTCCCCGTTCAACTGCCCTTGGCAAAGGCGTAAAAAGAACACAGGAAGAACGACCTATATCCGGCTGCATTGAAACCGAAACAGCCCGCACAGGAAACACAATATACGAAAGAATCAGGTTTATAAAAATAAATATACCAAGCACAAAAATTATTATTATGGAAATTTTGTGGTGAAGTTCTTTTTTCAGAGAGTACGAAAGCTCATAAAGTTCTTTATTCATGTTTTTAAATTAACACAAACAGCCTACAACTTGCAACCATAAACATAAACAATTATACTGTGTTGTATGGCAGAAAGTAGAAAAATTATTGCAGAAAACAGAAAAGCCAGATTCGATTACTTCGTTGAAGAATCCTATGAATGCGGTATTGAGCTATTGGGAACAGAAGTAAAATCTGTAAAAAATGGAAGCATCTCTTTTCCTGACGCATTTGCAGAAATCATCAACGGCGAAATTTTTGTAAAAAATTTTCACATAACAGAATATTCATATTCTTCTATTTTCAACCATAACCCTGACCGTCCGAAAAAGCTTCTTCTTCACAGAGAAGAAATAAAACGAATCACCCGTAAAGTTGAGGCAAAAGGCTACACCCTGATTCCTCTGGATTTTTACCTTAAAAACGGAAGAGTAAAGGTTACACTTGGAGTTTGCCGCGGTAAAAAGCAATTCGACAAACGGGCCAGCATAAAGGAACGCGATGTAAACAGAGATATGCAGCGCGAAGTAAGAAGGAATTTGAACGGTTGATGTCTTTTTCATTAAAAAAAGTATTTTCAATAGTTTCTCTATTTCTTTTTCTTTCAATTGCAGCAAATGCAGAAGAAAAAACAAGTGTAAAGTTTCTGGGAATCTTTTCTGCAGACGCCGACAAGAACATGCTCAACATGACCGAAGACTTTTACTACAAACAGATTGCTGAATACGACATCAACCTTACATATTCAAAAAACGAAACATTTCAAACCGAATTCGAAAAAAACAAAGAGATTTTTTTTGCTGACTACGACGGCGCATACATTTTTTTCATTGAAATAAAAAAAAGCAATGATACAAAATGGATTTGCGAATTTAATTTACGAAAAGCATCCGACGGAACAACAAAAACAATTACGCGGGAATACGAATCCTACTACAAAATCCTTATGGAATCAAAAACCGCGTTAAAGCAGACTTTTTTCAGTCTCTTCGACACCTCTGATCAGGAAACACTTGCAGCAAAACCGGCAAAAAACACCGGCATAACAACCGACGCAATCTCCGGAACCTGGCAAAGCACAGAACCGATTAACAAAATAGTAATTATGCGGGGAGGACGCGGTTTTATCATATTCAAAAACGGCGCCACAATGAACATAAAAATATCAATTTCTGAAAGCAACTCTTCTTCGATAATTATTACACAAGCAAGTGGAAATAATGCCTCTTTCTACCCGGAATTGGAGCGAAAAGCTGCGATGGAATATGCAGTATCTGCCGAACCGGTAAAATGGGAACTTTTTATGCAGGAAGACGGAAGCCTGAAAGGAACAAAAAACAGCCCGGTTGCACAGGGAGATTCAGTAATAGAAGGCACAATTCCTGTAACCTGGACAAAGCTTAACTGATTACAGTTCAACAGCACCTTTTCTTATAACTGAATAGCCGTTATTTTCCAGTTTTACGATTGTTGAAGGAACAGAACTTTTTGCATCCCCTGCCTCAACAATCAGAGCAACTTCATCTTCAAATTCTGCCCGTATTTCAGAAACTTTTCCAAGCACTGGAAATCCGCTTCGGTTTACACTTGTTGAATAAATCGGCGAACCACAGGCTCTTATAACAGAACGAAGCCATTCATCTCCGGGACAGCGTACAGCAACCGTATTATTTTTATTATGTTTATCAGTAACAATAACAGTAAGAGGTCCCGGCCAGAATTTTAAAAGATTTTCAGGAATTACATCGTCAGAAATAAAGGAAAGTTCTTCAGGTGAAGAAATAAGAACGATAAAAGGTTTTGTTTCTTCTCTGCCCTTTATTTTTCTGATTTCTGAATCGGTTTTGTTAATTACACCCGAAAAACCATAAACTGTATCAGTTGGAAGTATTAAAACCTTTTCATTTTTTAAAAACTCAGAGCATTTTTCAATTGAATCACTATCAGACTTGCTGCAAATCATAAACCGGAATTCCCTGTATAACCATTGGCTTTTTTCTAGCAATAGTTATATTCCCTCTGCTCAAATCAATCAACACCATAAGAGTTATCGAAAGAATAAAAAAGGTAAATCCACAAGCCTTACAAAATTTTTCGCTCAGATAAACAGAATCTGTATGACGCAAAACTGAACCTGTATCATACAAGGCAGTTTCTCCGGCTTTAAGACCGTTTACTTTTACAAGTTTTTCGCCTTTCCCAACATAATCAAGCCGGCGCGCATAAGCAGCAATAACATCCTTATCACGCAAGAGCGCAGTATATTCAAGAGAAAGTTCATTATTTATATTCTGTATAACTTCAGTCTGACGGGTAATACTTTTTTTCTGCTCGAGCAGCTTGTTATAACTCAAAACTCCGTTCGCCCCGGCAACAAAAGAAACAAGTACATACACTAGAGTTCCAAGTAAAACCGAAAACAAGCGATACGAACGCTACTGCCGACAGCCCGAAACAAAACGTCGC
>CAMHIV010000193.1 GCA_946185185.1 uncultured Treponema sp.
ACACTCTTTCCCTACACGACGCTCTTCCGATCTCAATCATACCGTCCGAGGTTGCCTTAAAAATGTTTATATCTTTTGGCAAATCAAAATACCCATAATCTTCCGGATAAAATTGTTCAATATTTGAAGATATACAACTTAAGAAAATGCTCATCATGAGTATTGAAAATGTAAAAATTAAAATTTTCATAAAAAATCCTGTTTCAAGGTATGTTTTAAACACATCGTAATTATTTTGTTTTTAGACCACTTATGTTGTCTAAAATCGATTTTTCATAAAACTCGACATTCATCTTTGTAGAAAGGAAGACTAGAAGCCGAAGCAGAGGCCAAGGTAGGCGCCGGCGCCGGAGCCCATGAAGCTGTATTTGAAATTTGAGCCCTGGAGGGAAACGCCTAAGTCAATTTCGGCAACGTGGAAATTGAATATTAAGCCGAGTTCATGCTTGAAAATTTCGCTTTTGTAACTGGTAGAAAGCCATGCTCCAACGGTGTGAAGGAGAAGGACTTCATAGCCAAGATTGTATTCGAAATATGCTTTTGCATCGCCAGTGAACGGTTTTTTTACCCCGAGACCAGCCATTCCCCGGAAGGTTGACCATTCGCCGAATGGGCGCCAGGCAAATTCAACTCCTGTTTTGAAAGGACGGTGAATTTTATAGCTGCCTGTTCCGTAAACTTTGTTGTCATAATTATATTCCGGGTCTTCATAATCGCCCTGAAGGAGGGCTTTAAGACCGTCAACTTCGTAGTTGTAAGTGATTTCCCAATCGGCGGTATAGGTTAAATCGCCCGGAACCATTGGGATTCGGGCATAAACGCCGGCCTGGAGCGAGTCGAAGACTTTGTGTTCGGCGGTCAATTCCAGATCGAAACCACAGTCTTTAAAGAGATTGCTTGCAATATCAGAAAATGAAAAATCGCCTTCCAGAATTGGCTCTAAATCTACTCCACCGTAAAATTTGATATCTGCAATGGCAGAAACTTTCATGCTTCCGTCTGCAGGGTTATGGTAGGTTCCGTACATTTCTTCGTTTTCAACATGTACGAGAGGTTTTACGAGGGCTGGTTTTGCGGTGAAGTGGAAGCCTTTCCAGCTGTAGCCGATTTTTGCCTGTGAATAGAAGAATGCATCGCCATCAATTTTTCCATCGACTTTAAGAACTTCGTATAGATTAAAACCTTTTCCAAGATAGTCGAAAAGTTTTTTGGAAATATTCATGTATCCGTAAGATTCTACACCGTTTGCAAATCCAATCTGAAGTTTTCGGTTGAAACTGAAATTGAAATAAAGCTCAGAATTCAAAAGAAAATCAATTTGCCAGCCGTCATCAGAAACATCATCCGCCATTTCTGTAAGATCGATTACAAGGTCTTTTTTCAAAACTTCTTTTGCGTTAAAAAAGTTATTTGAAAGACCGGCATCCGTTTTGAATCCGATTTCCAGCGTTCTTCGTGGAATTACAAGAAGATTTTCTTTTTGCAGGAGTGAAGTTAAATCAAATCCCTTAGGGAAATCTTTTAGTGACTCATCTATAGGATTTGGTTCTGCGGGTTGTTCATCGGTGATTTCTTCAGATTCTTCTGATTCTTCTGATTCTTCTTCGTTTTCTTCTGTAAGTTCGTCCTGCTCTTCGTCAGTTTCTTCCGCTTCTTCGGCGTTTTCCGGAACTTCTTCATCCAATAATGGTTCAACAGGAGCTTCTGAAATACTTTCTTCCGGAGATTCCGGTTTTTCGGTATAGATTCCTTCTTCTTTTTCAAATTGAACTATATCGAAATTCTTATTTTCTTCGTATTCGGCAACTGGCTCTTGAGTTTTTGCCGGTTTTGCAAAAGAAATTTGAGAGAATATCGTAATTAAAGCGAAAAGTAATATTAGCTTTTTCAATTTATCAGTACCTTTCCGTCTGCGTATAGAATTATTGCGGCGTTCATTCCAATGGAAGCGTTTCGCTGAATATTAATAATGCCGGCAGGTGCCGTTAAGTTTATTGTCGGAGTAAATTTTGCGCATTTTAGAACGGATTTCATTTCGTCCATGCTGAGGGAAAGAGAGCCTCCGTTTAAAGAAAGCGTTTTTTCGATTGCTGGAGATGTGGAAACGAGTTCAACTTTTACGTTTTTGTTTGTTTCTTCATAATTCAAAACTGAATTTTTTACGGAATATACAATCGACATGCTTGTGATTATATCCATGTATTTTTCAAAGTCTTCGTAATCGGTGGCTTCTGTACGCTCAAACAAGTCTTTATTTGGATCGAGATCGCCAAGCTTTAAAAGATCAAGTTCGATTGTATCGGTTAATCGGAGTTTTAGTTTTATAACCATGCGGGCTACAATACAAATTGAACTAATAGAAAGGTCTTTCAAATCTTCTTTTTTGATTGTAATCGCAGAACCAGATGTACCTGTAAGAGAAAGTGTATAGTCGATTTTTAGAGTTCCGCTTCCATGGGCATTTACAAGGTCTGCAAGGTCGGTCTTTGTGCAGTCCGTATCTTCGTCCAGTTTGGAAATTACAACATCCGGATTTTTTGGATCTGTTTCAAGCTCTTTTTTGCCGAGCGAGATAGGAATGATTGTGCTTCCTGAACCTGGTGCCGGGAGTAACTGAACACTAGTAGAGCCGACCTTTCCGGTAAGAGTTCCATTAAACGCAAGACCTGATTGGAAGGCTTCGTAATCCGGGGCCATTGCATAGAGATAAAGCGGAATTTCAACAAATTCCATTTTGTCGACAACTGTGGAATCCTGCAGTACATTTGTGAGTTCTTCAAAAACTGTGCCGATTTCAAAATCTGTGTCGACTGTATCTGTAATTGTCTTAGAGCTTGTATCGAGGGAAACGGATTCCCAATCAAATACAGGTGTAAGTTCAACTTTGAATCTATAGCTTTTACCTAATTCGATGTTTGTAAATGTAGCATATTCCGGATTTGCCGAAGTTGAGCCAGGAAGTTTTATGTCTACTTTAAAATCGATTGTATCATCGGTTGCAGGATGAATTGTAAGATTGCTGGATGTAAGGTCGAAGCTGCCGTCTGTGGTTGCGGCTGTAATTGTTTTAGTTTCCGGAGAACCGACACTTCCGATATTGAAAAATGAAGAAACTGCTTCGATAGTTACGTCATTTCCTGCAGGAAGTTCGTTTATGTAGGTTGCCTTAATTCCGGATTTTTTGAGTTTTATTTCTGTGATGTATTCTTTAACTTCTGCCGGGAGAGTTTCTGTATTTGTCATTGAAAGATTGTCTTTTATAGAAGCAAGGTTTACTGTTGCTGAGGTAACAGTTCCTATGTCACATTCAATTTTTACGTCAACTGAATTTGAATTATCGAAAACAATTGTTGAATTTGAAAGGGTGATTGAAAGTGAACCGGAAAGATTAATATTTCCGCTGTTGCTTGAAGTTGTATAGGTTTTTCCTGCAAGATTCAGTTTGCGGTTGAAAAGATAATTTCCTGCTTCGTCAACAAATTCTGAGTTGGAAGCAGTAATTCCGCCGCTAAGATTTAAATTTGGTGTTACAGTTACATTCTGCCAGCCATCAGGAAGGGCTGTGTAGGCTTTTAGTTCGCCGGTTCCTATTACACATTCTTTGAACGTTTCGTTTACGCTCATGTTTATTGTCTGGTTCAGGCTGATTGTTGAATCACTCCCCAAATCCATAGTAAGGCCTTTGACCTTTTGAATTTTTGTGTCATCGCTGAATTCAAAAGAAATGGCATAGACTCCGGCTTTTCCAGTTGAAGAGGTTCCCGAAACTGTAAGTGGAATTGTCTGACTTAGTTTTAAACCGGAGAGAGGAACTTTTGCTGTATTTGCTTCTGTTCCTGTAACTTTTACGCTTGCTTTTGCAGAGCTTACTTCGAAATTTAAAGTTACATTTCCAGTTGCTCCAGAAGGTGGGGTTACTTTTATATTGAGGTATCCGTCCGAAAAATCCATCTGGCTGTAGGTAGGTGTTGCAACATTTATATTGATTTGAGTAGAAGAAATCGAACCGGATGCCGGTACAGGAATTGACTGTGACGGCAATGTCATTGTAGAACAGATTTTTTTGTTGATGTCAGGAAGTGAAATCGAAGTTGCTGGTGTGTTTTTCATTCCAAGTGAAGGAATTTCGATATTCTGATCAAAGGAAAGGTCTTGCAGCTGATCTGCAAAGTCCATGTTTGATAAATACTGTTCTATATTGATAGGAATTTCGCCGAATGAAAAATCTATAAGGTATTGCTGAAGTGCATTTGATTTATCTGGATTGTAGTCATAAATTCTGAACTTTACGCTGGAAGCACTTGTGTTAAAGGAATCCATAAGGGTGTCTACGGAAATGTAGTCAGAAAGTGCCTTTTCGTAATTTCCCATAGAAAACGCATACTGCGATTTGAGTTTTATATAAATATTCTGTGGGAGTTCCATGTTACAGGCTGCGAAAATGAATACTGTTATGGATGTGAAAATAAGTACAAATCTCTTCATGCGTAGTATTTAACATCGGTTTTGAAGAAAAGTAAATAGAAAAATGAATGTCGAGGTTTTTATTAATTCTTCATTAAAATTGGCTTTCAGCGGGAACCTAACACAAAAAAACGGCTTCCGCGCTTTGCTTGTGCAGATGTTTTTTTGTGTCAGAACCCCGCTTACGCAAATTTTAATTAATATTCAGTAAAAAGCTACATTCATTTTTTTGAAAGAATGCGAAGCTATTTATTAAGTAGCGCAGCGAAGGGACCCAATCTGTGCGAGAGCACAAACGTCAATAGTTTCCTTGCTGCGCCCATTTGCAGCATTACTTGTTTAGTAAAGCCGCGAATGGA
>CAMHIV010000194.1 GCA_946185185.1 uncultured Treponema sp.
TGAAGTCTTTCATCTTTTGAATGACGACGAAGAGAATCTTTTTGCCTTTGCTTTTCGCACTCCTATAAAAGATTCAACTGGTGCGGCTCACATTCTCGAACATTCTGTATTCTGCGGTTCCGAAAAATTTCCGCTTAAAGAACCTTTTACAAATATGATGAATCAGAGTGTTAATACTTTTTTGAACGCACTCACATATTCTGATAAAACTGTCTATCCTGCAAGTTCTATGAATCGAACAGATTATTTTAATCTGATGGATGTTTACGGCGATGCAGTGTTCTTTCCTCTTTTGAAAAAAGAAGCCTTTTTGCAGGAAGCTTACAGACTTGAACTTGATGAAAATGATAAAGCTTCGATTCAGGGCGTAGTCTATAATGAAATGAAGGGCTCTTATTCGTCTTTTGAGTCTGTTGCAAATGATGAACAGTTGCGTTCACTTTTTGCCGGTTCAAATTATGCCTATGATTCCGGCGGAGATCCCCTTTGTATTCCGGATTTTTCGTATGAAGCTTTCAAGGCCTTTCACAAAAAATATTATCGCCCGGATAATTGCCTTGTTTTTCTTTATGGAAATATTCCTACCGAAGTTCAGCTGGATTTCTTGCAGGAAAAAATTATTTCCCGCCTGATGCAGAAATTTCCTGTGGCGCCGGCTCATTCTTCTTATCCTTTTGTTCCTGAAGAATTTATTTCCCTTGAAACTCCTGATTCAATTACAGAGCCGGTTCATCTTTCTGTTCCTGCACCGCATACAGGCGCCACTGGAAATACAGTGACTATAAACTGGCTTTGCGGTCCTTCTTCGGATTTGCAGTCTTATATGGAATGTGCTTTTCTTTCTGAAGTTCTTGCCGGTCACGATGGTTCTCCTGTTACAAAAGTTCTTATTGAATCTGAGCTTGGGGATGATTTGGCGCCGATTACAGGTGCAATGAACGAAATGCGCTCTTTTATGATGTCCTTTGGTCTGCACGGTGTAAAAAAAGGTGACGAAGAAAAAGTTTATAAAATAATTGAAGATAATCTTCTCAGTCTTTACGAAAACGGAATTGAATATTCTCATATCGAAGCCGCTCTTATGAGTGCAGAATTTTCTAACCGGGAAATTGTTCGTTCTGGGGGGCCGTATTCTCTGGTTCTTTTGGACAGAGCTCTTGTAGGTTGGAATTACGGGTCTTCACCTGCAGAAATGCTTTTGTTCCGAAATGCGATTGAAAAAATCAGGATTAATATTGAAAATGATTCTTCGTATGTTCAAAAACTCATAAAAAAATATCTTCTCGATAATAAAAAACGTTCTTATGTTTCTGTTTATCCTTCAAAGAAGTTCTTGTCGGAACGCACCGAAAGAGAAGAAAAACTTGTTAAAAACTTAAAAGCTTCCGTGGATAAAGATTTTGTTCGTTCTGATCTTGAACTACTACACGCCTATCAGCAGTATCACGAGACAAAAGAAGAAACTGCCTGCATTCCAAGTCTTAAGCTTTCGGATTTAAAAACTGATGTTGAAAAAATAAATACTGAAGTTTCTTTTGTTTCCTGCGGGGATAAAAATCTTTCCCTTTTTGCAAACCAGGAACCAACAAACGGTATTGTTTATTTTTCAGTCTGTTTTCCTACGGATGTGCTTTCTGCAGAAGATTATAGTTACCTTCCGCTCTATTCTTATTGTGCAACAAATGTCGGCTGGAACAACAAGGATTGGGCTAAGTGTGCCGATGAAACTGCTGTAAAAACCGGCGGAATTTATACCCGTCTGCTTTCTTCCGATGGCGCTCATACTCCGGAAGCTGAAAAAATGCGTCTTTCGCTTGCTCCGCATAATTGTACCGATCGTGACTGGATTGTTTTTACCGTACGATTTATAAATGAAAAAACTGATGACGCTTTGTCACTTTTTGCCGAAAGTCTTTCAACCTTTCATTTTGATGATTTAAAGCGCCTAAAAACTTTAACCGGCGAGGCTGTTTCTGCAATTAAATCGTCTGTTGTTCCAAAAGGAAACCGCTACGCTTTAAAACGCGTTCAGTGCACAAAAAATCATGCCTGCACAGTCGATGAATTGTGGAATGGATTTTCTCAGGTTTTCTCTCTTTCTGAAATTTCAAAGGAATCGGCTCCTTCCATCGCAAAGCGTTTTGAAGCAATTACAAAAAAATTGTTTGATTCCGGTGTAATTCTTCATATCACTGCTGATGCGGAAGGACTTTCTCTGGTTAAGTCAAAAATTCCTTTGTTTGCACAAAATGCAAAACTATCGCCGATTGTTCCTAAACAGTCTTTGAATGAAGATTCTTTTAAAGAAAAACTTCTTCTCCCCGGAGAAAAAAAATCTGTTCCTTTCGCTGAATATTTTGAAATTGATTCCCAGGTTGGTTTTGCCGCAAAATCCTATGATTCTGCCTTTTTTGGCGAAACTCAAAGCCCGGCTGAACTTGTTTTAGCTCACTGGCTTTCAGGAAATTATTTGTGGGAACGTCTTAGAACTACCGGCGGAGCCTACGGTGCATATGCGGGAACTGCTTCAATGCGTGGACTTTTCAATTTTTCTACGTTCCGTGACCCGACTCCGGTAAAATCTCCTGATGTATTCAAAAAGTGTCTTGAAGATTTTACCCAGCTTGCAATCGATACTGACGAATGTGAACGCAATATTACCGGCACTTACGGGGATGAGGTTCAGCCTCATTCTCCTAGTGGCAGGGGAGTGACAGGATTTTTCCGCACGATTTACTGTATCTCGGATTTTGACCGTCGAAAAAAAATAGAGGGCCTGCTTTCAGTAACTCCGCAAGACTTGTGTGAAAGCGCAAAACGACTTCTTGCTGCAGAAGAAAAATCTCATACAGCTGTTGTTTGCGATAAGAATTCAAAAAAAACTGGTGTAATTATAAAATTACCTTTATAATAAAATTTACATAGAAAGGGGATTATTTTATGGACAAAAAAATAACAAAGTGCGTAGAAATGCTTCGCCAGTTGGTTTCAGACGTTCAAGGTGCTCCGTATCCGGGAGATGATATTGATAAGGAACTTTACGCAATCTGGTATGAACATGCTCAGTCTGCCGCTGTAATGTGTTTTGAATATCTTGATGAAAATTTCCCGAAGGAACAAAGCGACCTTACAAAGAAATTGGATAAACTGCTTAAATAATCTGCTTGAATTTTGATGAGGGTTCAGTCGCATGGGTGCATCTAAAAAAACTGTAAAAACTATTCGAAATATGCTTAATTGTTTCCGCAAAAAAAATGGGCTTAATACCTGGAGATTTGTTTTTACAGGTGTGGAAAATGCTTCCGGGCAGGAAAGAAAGTTTTTTATTGAGATGTCCATGCTCAATCCGTATCTTTCACCGGCTGAACCTGTTTTAGGTTTTAAACCTAGAGCTAAGCTTAATCCGGAAGATTTACAGAATGTTCTGGCCGGTACAGTTTCTGCTAAAAAACTCGAAAGTGAAATAATCGAAGTTCCCTCATTTGCCTCTGTTTCTGCGGGAATCCTTGGAGCCGGTGCAAAAGCCGTCCGCTCATACACTTCTGTAAAAAATGTAAAGCTCAGCTCAAGAGTTCTCGAAGTTGCTCTTGAAAACTGTTTTTTTTCTGATGATAAACTTATGGGGAATATCGAACGCTCGCCGTCTGATACTCAGGAACACCCTGAATATTTGTGCGATTCTGGCCGCATAAGCTGGGATTTGCAGTATGAAATCCGCTGCGATTCTACTTCCGGTTATAAATCTAAAAACTTTACATGGTACCCGGTTGGACTTCGTGCTGTATTTGCCGGAACAATTACTGTTGACGGCAAAGTTTATAATGTAATTCCAAAGCGATCTTTTGGTTATGTCGATTGTTTCTTCGGCAAGGATTATCCTTTCCCTTGGATTCATCTTTCTTCGTCAAATTTTACCAGCGTAATTTCTGGAAAAACTCTTCAGAATTCTTCGTTCTCACTTCAGGGACTTTTTAATGACAGCTTTTCTCTGGTTTTTGAACTCGAAGGTTCGGAAATCGCTTTTGAATCCCACAAAGGAAAACGCTCTTACGAATGTCACTGGGAATTAAATGAAATCAACGATAATGAATCTCAAAAACTTCACTGGATTCTTTCCGTTCATAACCGCCGCTATGTAATTGATGTCGATGTTTACAGTATGGCTTCTCAGATGTTTGTCCGGTCCCTTGAACTTGCCGAAGGTGGCCGCAATACCTTAAAAATCCTTACTGACGGCGAAGGTGTGGGCGAAATTCGCTTTTACAAACGAATCCGCCGTAATCTCGAACTTATCGAATGTGCCAAACTTGCAGGAACTTTCTGTGAATTCGGCCAAAAAGAAGAAGCTGATTTATAATTTTTTTCCTTTAATCTTTTTGTGCGCAAACCTCTTTGCAACCAGCGTTCCAGGGCCCGCTAACGCTCGGTCTTTGCGCTCGTTCTACTCCCGCAAATCCGCTCCTCGCAAGCTCGTCGCCCCTTCCATGCTGGCGCAGGTGGTTACTCAATCATAACTCGTTGGTTGAACCTTTTATCTCAGTGGTTGAACCTTTTATTGCGTTTGTTGAATCTTTTATCTCGGTGGTTGAGTTTTTAAGTGCGGTGGTTGAGGCTCTCGAAACCACCGGTCATTGAGCTTGTCAAAACCACCTGGTTGGTCATTGAGGGTTTAATTACGGTCATTGAGGTTCTCGAAATGACCTCTCGAAATCACCAGTTTTCTTCTAAAACAATTTTATTTCCTTATCCCATAACAAAATACAAAAAAAACAATAAAAAACACAAAAAAAATAAATTACAGTGTTGA
>CAMHIV010000195.1 GCA_946185185.1 uncultured Treponema sp.
CACTTATAAAAACGAATCTGAAGAAATAACTCAGGAATTGTCCACTCTTAAAAAAGAAAATTAAGAAAAAACATTTTTTTTGTCCACTTTTATTGACTGGTACAAAACTTGATAGAAAAGCATTAAAAATGTGTAAAAATCAATAAAAATTAGCAATAAAAATGTGTAAATTCTACTCTAAATTCCTTTATTTTTGTGTAAAAAATTATATAATATTCATGTATGTATAGAAAAGCATTGAATAAACTTGCAGAATGGAAATCGTCTTCTCGCAGAAAACCGCTTATTTTAAAGGGTGCGCGTCAGGTTGGAAAGACCTGGCTTATGAAAGAATTCGGTAAACAGAATTACGAAAAGACTTTTTATTTTTCGTTTGAAAATGACAGTGAGCTGCAAAAGATTTTTGCAACAAATAAAGATCCCTACAGAATAGTTTCGCTTTTAGGAACAATTAAAAACGATAAAATAGAAAAAGAAAAACACCTTATTATTTTTGATGAAATTCAGGAATGTCCGAATGCCCTTAATTCATTAAAATACTTTTGCGAAGATGCTAATGAGTATCATGTAATAGCTGCCGGTAGCCTTCTTGGAACATTGCTGGCAGAGCCAATGAGTTATCCGGTTGGAAAAGTAAATCTTCTTGATGTTTATCCAATGGATTTTGAAGAATTTCTGGGCGCTGTAAATCCACCGCTTTTAAAATATCTTGAAGAAACTCCACCGCAAGAAATCATTTCAATCCAACATACAAAGCTTATAGAACAGTTTCATAACTATCTTATAGTGGGAGGCCTTCCTGAATGTGTAGCAAGCTGGGCAGAAGATCAGAATTCAGGAACTGTTTTGCAGATACAAAAAGAACTCCTTTCTTTGTATGAAAATGATATAGCAAAACATAATAAAAAAATTGATGCTGGTCGCATTCTCCTTGTGTTCAAAAGTCTCGTAACTCAGCTTTCAAAAGAGAATGAAAAATTTATTTACGGTTGTGTAAAACAGGGTGCGCGTGCACGCGAATTTGAAGTGGCCATAGAATGGCTTGTAAGTGCAGGTCTTGTTCTTAGAATTTATGATGTAAGAAAGCCTGAACATCCACTAAAAGTATTTGAAGATTTTTCAAGCTTTAAGCTTTTCTTTTTTGATGTTGGCTTAGCAAAATGCGCAGCTCAGGTTGAGAATAAACAGATTATCCTGGATTCTGATTTTCAGTTCAAAGGTGCTCTTACAGAAAACTATTGCTTGCAGCAGTTTCATGCAAATCTTGAAAATGACATTCATTATTATTCTCCTGCACAGAATTACGAAGTAGATTTTCTTTTGCAGAATGAAATGCAGATAATTCCTGTTGAATGTAAGGCAGGCGGAAATGTGACATCTGCAAGTTTTAAGCGCTACCGCAGAGAACAAAAGCCCGAACTTGCAATAAGATTCTCGCAGCTGGAATACAAAGAACAGGAAGATATGATAAATGTTCCACTATATCTGGCATGCAGAATAAATAAAATAAGTGACAAAAAATGAAACAAATAACCGTCAGCGGCGCAATCATTCTCCGCACACGAGAGGTTTCGACAGGCTCAACCTCCGTAGTTCAGAAAGAAATATTCGCAACTCAGCGCGGTTACGGCGACTACAAGGATGGTGGGAATTCCCCGGCGGAAAGCTTGAACCAGGCGAAACTCCCGAGCAGTGTATCGAACGCGAAATCCGCGAGGAGCTTGCAACCGAAGTCCGCGCAGACCGCATCCTGGGCACAATCGATTACGATTACCCAACCTTCCATCTGACCATGTATTGCATTTTGTGCACAATCGTTTCCGGCGAACTGAAACTCCTGGAGCACGAAGCGGCCCGCTGGCTTACCAAAGAAACTCTGCATTCTGTAGACTGGCTGCCAGCGGATTTGTTGATTCTGGATAGGATTGAAGAATATTTGTGAAGAAACTGCACTTTTTAGCTTTTAAAAACTTGAAGAAACTGCACTTTTTGAATAAATCAACAATTACAGAAGAGTTTATGAAGGGTTTGGCGAACGAAGAGCAGTTGTTGTTGAAACCAGTTTATATGCTGCCTTTTGTGCTGGAGAAGATTGAGGGGATTTTTTAGTTTGGGCGTTCCCTGAGCTGGCTTCGCCATCTCCGGTCGGCTGTTCCGCACTTCGCTACGCTCATTCTCCTCACTCGCCTTTGGCTCGTTGCGGTGAACGCCTTCGGCGGTGCTCCATAGCCTAACGTTTAAATCTTGGTATTATGACTTTATCCTTTAATTTCAAGGAATGGATCTGTGGATTCTTCCAGCCACTGAATAATCAGCTCTTTTACATATTCAATTTTTTGCCGAGAGTTTTTACCTCGAATTGCACATTCCCAGACAAAACAGACTCTCCAGCACTGTTCCTGATAGTATTTCAGATTTTCGGCGTCGCGTTCTTTATTACGTTCAAACTTCTTTTTCCAGAATTCTTGATTTGATTTAGGAAAAACAAAATAACGGCAATTTTCATGCGCATGCCAGAAGCAGCCGTTTATGAAAATTACTGCAAAATATCGCGGAAAAATCAAATCAGGTTTCCCCGGATACCTCTTATCACAAATTCTATATCGAAATCCCGCCCTAAAAAGCGCCGACCGAATCTGTCTCTCTGGCTTCGTATTCTTCGAACGAATGTGAGACATATTCGTATGTCGATCTTCCTGACTGAGCGTATCCATAGAGAGAATTATACATCCAAACCGCGGATTATTAAATAATCATAGAGGATGGGAAAAAAACTGATATACTAAACTGTTATTCCAATAGTTCTTAAATAGTCTTCACCCATTGTCCAGCTTGCTTGAAGTATTAAATTATTAATTAAAATATTATCTGGAGCTGTATCAATTGAAGTAAGATTATTAGTTGCTATTGCTACAGCTGATATTGTGCTGCTATATTCTGGATTTTCGACATTAAATCTTTTGCATATCTCTCGTGCCCTATCTCTATCAAAACTATCTGTTTGTTGATATTGGCGAATTATATTGATGTGTTCAGCAATACTTTTTGCTTTCCCTATATCTTGGAATGGATTTGTCATATCTACAATTTAAATTAGAAATCTTATACTTTCAATAGCTACTATAAAAAGTATGCAAATATTCTATAATTATGCTACAATAAATAGAATTTAAACTTGGGAGGATTATACTTTGCGTGCAATTGACTTCTTCTGCGGTGGCGGAGGCATGACAAACGGACTCATTCAGGCGGGAATTAATGTCATTGCAGGGGTGGATTTAGACTCAGAAGCAAAAGAGACATATGAGATAAACAATTCGCCGGCAAAGTTTGTAAATGAAGATATAACAAAGCTCTCTCTAGAATATTTTGAAAAAGAATTTAATGTACATCGCAATGATGACGAAATGATTTTTGTCGGTTGCAGCCCGTGCCAATTCTACAGCATTATCCGTTCATCAAAAGAAAAATCCCGAAAGACAAAAGATTTGCTTCTTTATTTTGAAAAATTTGTTAAATATTATAATCCGGGATATATTTTGGTAGAAAATGTGCCGGGGATTATGAGCAACAAAGAAACTATTCTCCATGATTTTTTACAAAAACTTGACCAGCTGGGATATGGAAACAAAGAAAACGGCAGATGCATTTATGATGTGGTTAATATGAAGAACTATGGCATTCCGCAAAACAGGCGAAGATTTTCTTTGATAGCAACAAGATTGGACAGGCAAGTGCATCTTCCAGTAAAAGATGATAATGAATTATGTGTTCAAGATATAATTGGCGATGAAAATCTTTTCCCTAGAATTGAAGCAGGCACAAGAGATAGTAATAAATTGCGTTTTCATTCTGTTCGTTCTCTTTCTGATGTAAATATGCGTCGTATTCAGCGAGTTCATCATGATGGTGGAACACGGATGGATTTTAAGGATGACCCTGACTTACAGCTTAAGTGTTATGAAGGAAAAGATAATAGTTTCCGTGATGTTTATGGACGAATGTTTTGGAGAAGACCATCTCCAACTATAACAACAAAGTTTTTAAGTATTTCAAATGGCCGTTTTGGACACCCTGAACAAGATAGAGGAATATCAATTCGAGAAGGTGCAGCACTACAGTCATTTCCGTATGATTATCGTTTTGAGACTGATAGTATTACAACAGCTGCTAGGTTGATAGGAAATGCTGTTCCACCAGAGTATGGACGAAGATTAGGACAAACAATTTTGGAGATAAACAGGTAATAAGATATGGCAAACTTTAAAGCGAGCGCACGTTCTGTTGATATGCTTGGACGACAACAGATTGCAGGGATTCCAAATGCAATAAATGAAATTTTCAAAAATGCCTATGATGCTTATGCTAAAGAAGTACGGGTTGATTACATAGAAAATAATAATATTCTTTTCATTCGAGATAATGGATATGGAATGACTCGTAATGATTTTGAAAATAAATGGCTTACATTAGGAACAGACAGCAAGGCTGTTGAAGGAAAGTTGTATGTTCCTAAAGGTCAAATTCGTCGTCATGTTCTTGGTGAGAAGGGAATAGGAAGATTGTCTATAGCGACAATAGGACCATCTGTATTGGTCGTGACTCGTGCAAATCGTGATGATGATGTTTCAAAAATCATTGTAAGTTTCATTTGCTGGACTTTATTTGAAATTCCAGGCATAAGCATTGATAAGATTCCTGTTCCTGTTCTTGAATCTGATACTATGCCAGATGAAAATACGGTTTCAGAATTAAAGATGCAAATAGAAGAATTCTATGGTGAAA
>CAMHIV010000196.1 GCA_946185185.1 uncultured Treponema sp.
GTGACAGAGCGGGTTTCCTTTGTTCCGTTTGTTATTACTGCTTCGTAGTTTGTAATTCCCCAATTTTCGAGGAAAACTTTTTGTTCTTTCCACTGTGCTTCAAAAATTTTCTGGAATTTTCCCTTAAGGTCGGCATGATCTTTGTTGTTTATGTGGAGAACTGCCCGTGGCTCTGAAACTCCTGTTGTCGTGTATTTTGGAAGACTTTCAAGAATGTCTGTGAGAGTATAATCTTCTTTGTATTCTGTTCCGCTCTTTTCGCACCAGATTTTATACAGATTAGTTATTGAAAGAAGTTTAATGATTGCAAAAATAGTATTTATCGGGTCGCGGACTGCAGAAGGATAGGTAATTGTTCCTCCATTTGAACCTTCTCCGAAAATGCGGATATTGAATCCTTCTGCACGTTTTTCTGCCGCAAGATTTACAACATTTGCTTCTCCAACTTCTGCGCGGAAAACTTTTGCGCCAAGTTTTGAAGCAATTTCTTCAATTCTCATAGAAGTAGGACAGTTTACAGCTACGGCGGTGTTTTCAGTATTTAACCAGTTCTGCCAGCAAAGTTCTGCAAGAACAGAAAGACTGAAAACTTCCTGAGCTTTTACGATAACAGCTTTATTCTTTTTTTCATCCCAGTAAACAATGTTTCCGCGGTCGCCGTCGCAGTCCGGCATGTAGCCTAGAATTGCGTCTTTTTTGCCGGCTTTTTGAAGCTTTTCCATTTCTGCTGCAACGTATACAAGATTTTCTGCTTCCGGGATAATTTCGTGAGCGATATCGCCGGCCTTGTTGTGAATGGCATAAAAGCTTATTCCGTTTTCCGCAAAAAAGTTAGAATCTACGCTTTCTGCTCGTGCAGAACCATTCATATCACAAACAACTCCGATGTGTTTTTTTGAAATTGAATTTTGAAGTGTTGAAAATATTTCGTCCTGCTTTGATTTTTCGTTTGTAGCGGTAATAGTTTCAAGAAGAAAATCGTGATACGCCTTGAGTGCTTCTGCTTTTACGTTTTTTTGATTTTTGTAAACGGCTGAAATTTCACTTTCTTTTGTGTCGCGGATTATGGCAAAGGCATTTTGTTCTGCATTTTCAGAATCGCAGAGTGAATTGAATTTTTCAACAAGCTTTGCATTTTCTGTACCGTTTAAAACTCCGCCGGAATCCAAACCGAATTTTATGCCGTTGTGTCCAACCGGGTTGTGACTTGCAGAAATATACATAAATCCGTCTGCCTGCTTTGAATAAGCCATGATTTCCGGTGCAGCCGTTATTCCGGTGAACTTTACATTTATTCCATTTTGAACGAATGTTTTTATAGCGGCTTCTGCAATTGCAGGTCCTGTTGGTCTTGCATCCATTCCCACAATTACCACCGGGGTTGATTTTTTTGTCTGTTCTTTTAAATAATCGGCAAAAACTTGAGCTGAAAAAATGGAGATAGCGATGTTCTGTTCTCCAATCATGCTTGTTTTGTCCTGTTCATTTCCTGATATAGCAAATACTTTGCGCCAGCCCGACGCTGAAAGAATCATGTTTGTTTTCATAGTTATATTGTAGCGAAAAACAAATGGTGAGAAAACTGCAGGGTGGTATTGCTGTTAGTTTTGTTATATTTTATACTGATTTACTATGGAATATATTGAACAAGATTTGCCAAAGGCTGGCGATACAGTTGTTGTCGGTCTTTCTGGAGGAGTTGACTCAACACTTACGGCTTTGCTTTTAAAACAGAAAGGATGTCGGGTAATTGGTGTTACTATGTCTTTGTGGGATGGACAGATAAAGGTTGATGAATCTAAGCCTCTTCGCGATTCCTGTTATAGTCCTAAAGAAGTTGAAGATATTAAAGCCTGCAAAAAGTTTTGTGAAGAACAAGGCTTTGAGTATCATGTTATTGATGTAAAAGAAACTTATCACAAAGAAGTTCTTGAATATTTTAAAGCTGAATATCGAGCGGGAAGAACTCCTAATCCGTGTATTCGCTGTAACCGCTATATAAAATTCGGTGCCCTCCAGTATGGAATTCAAAATTTGAACATTGATTATGACTATTTCTGCACTGGTCATTATGCAAAAATTGTTCGTCCTGCGGAAGGCTTGTATGGAACCGATAAAAAACCGTGCATGGTTGCAAGCGCAATGGATCAGTCAAAAGATCAGACTTATTTTGTTTACCGGGTTCCTTCTAGTGTTCTTGAAAAAGTAAGATTTCCGCTTGCAAATATTCCAAAAAAAGAAGTTTTTCGTATGGCTCGTGAATACGGATTAGCTGCTGCAGATAAAGAAGAAAGTCAGGATTTTATCCCGGAAGAATATTTTGATGCTTTGTTTGCAGATAAACCTGCCGTTCCTGGTGATATCATTGATTTGGATGGTCATGTTCTAGGAAAACACAGGGGAATTGAGCATTATACAATCGGACAGAGAAGGGGGCTTGGTGTAAGTTCTTCTCATCCGCTTTATGTTCATTCAATTGATGCTGTAAATAATCTTGTAGTTCTTGCAAGTAATGATGATTTGAATTCAAATGCGCTTATTGCTGATGAATTTGTCTGGCCGGCAGATGTTGAACCTGCTGAACCTCTGAATGTGCTTGTTAAAATCCGTCTTGCTTCCCGTCCTGTTCCTGCAAAAATCGAGCGCTATGAGCCGTCTTCTGACGAACATTTTTCCGGACAGCCTTGGAAGATTACTTTTGAAACTCCTCAGAGAGCTGTTGCACCTGGACAGAGCGCTGTTTTGTACAAGGATGGTGTTATCCTTGGCGGCGGCATTATTTCAAAAGCTTTGTAGATTTTTAGTAAACGCTGAGCAGATAAGTTGCCGGCGTTTCTTTTCCTAAAATATCAAAAAGTGTCAGCTGGAGAGCAATTTTTCCTTTTGGAAGATTCGCTTCTCCTAAAAGCATAAGGTCGTTGTTCGGATATAAAATGTTTTTTGGATAATTCTTTTTTCCGGAAACGCAAATCTGACCGTCATCCTGTCTTAAAAGATCGTAAGAAAGATTGTCTTCTGTTGCGCCGTTAATCGCAACTCTTGTTCTGTATGGAACTGCAGTACTTTGTCTTTTTTTGTAAATCTTGTAGATTCCTTTTGGAAGTGCATTTTGTGCCTGAATATTGAAATTTCTTCCGTTCTTATCCTGAAGGTAGATTTCGTTGTAGTAAAGTGGAAGTTCTTTTCCGATTCTAGGCATCAGAAGTCGTGGATTTATTGAAGTATTATCCTTTGTATCAATTACCTGGAATTCGAGTGAACTTTTTCCCTGTTGCCAGGCTGAGTTTCCCGACATACCGAGTTTAAACCCTGTTTGAACAGAATCCGCTGTAAAAATTTCTTTATTTACAGATTCAGAATCAATGTTTGCATATACTGTAAGAATTTTATCCTGATGAGCGATAATTACTGCATTTCCTAGTGTAGAAGGGAAAAAGTCGGTTGCTTCATCATAATCGCTTAAGAAAATAACTATTTTTCCGTCGTCGGCAGCTTTAATTTCTGAAGGTTCTGAAAAAATCAATGAGTTACTTATTGTGTCTCCGCGAAGCTGCCCGAAATAGGAGTAAAACTGGTCTGCTTGAACTATTTTTTCCTGTGGCCAGTCAAAGGCGAAAATTGCGCTGCTTATAAAAGATACTATTAAAAGGGAATAAAGTTTGTTCATTGTTTTCACCTATTTTTTTGAAATTGAGATGCATGAAATGGTTGAATCTTTTCCAATATAAAGTTTATTTTCATTTGTCAAAATAAACGCACTGTCTGCCTGGAATGTAAAAGAACCTATCAGAGTTGCAAATTTTTCGATTATGTAAACGGTATAGGTGTCGCCTTTTTTTGAAAGAAGGAAAACTGTATTTTCTGCTTCCTGAAGTGCAAGTGCGTTTCCGTTTATTTTGAGGTGTGACTTCTTTCCTGTTGCTACGTCAGCAATTCCAAGTTCATTTTCTGTTGCGTAATAAACAGTTGAATCATCTGAACTGAATTTTACAAGCTTTTGGGAAGGTTCTTTTGAATTTAAAAATTCGTGGGCTGTAATTTTAGTCTGTGCTTCGTCTCGTTTTGCAAGAACAAAGCGCTGTTTATTTTGACCGGAAATTGTTGCAATGTATTTTCCGCTTTTTGAAACAGCTGCTCCTAAAATAACAGGATTATCACTCCCGCCCGGAGTAAAACGCTGTAAAAGTGTTCCGTTGTGGGAAAATTCGCAGATGTTTCCGTCTGCAAAACCCAGCACAATGGCATTGTCAGAAGAGTCAAATGCGGTGATAGGAACAGCTCCTCCGTATTCCCATTCACGTTTTCCTTCAGGAGTACATTTTACCAAAGATGATCCGCCCGGCAGGAATACAAAGATTCTTGAATCGTCAATCATCGGAAAGCCTGTAATGCTTATTTTCCCGGCAGATTTTCCGTCAGGAGTAAAATATTCGGCTGCTGTATTGTTGTTGTTGTAGTATGTGTAAAATTTTTTCGAAATAGAAGCTTTTTGCGGGAATGTTACAAAGGTTGTTACTTTTCCGTCCGGGGTAAAATAGCCGAGAGTCTGGCCTAACTTGAATGGAAGTAAGGTTTGATCTTCTTCTGGTTTTGATAAGCTTGGATTTGTAACGTCAATCTTCCATTCTGGTGTAAACTGATATTCGGTTCCAAGGGGCTTAATTGCAAAAACAATGTAGGCAATACTGAAAATGATTGCAAGGGTATTTTTCGCAAGACAAGGCGAAGGACGCAACAAGGCTGGCGCCTT
>CAMHIV010000197.1 GCA_946185185.1 uncultured Treponema sp.
ATGGTGAATATGAGTTAGCCGCACATTTCTTTGTTGAAGCCTTTGAGAAAGGCAGATATTTTGCAGGTAAATATATGGAACCATTTTTATTCGAGGCTATAAAATTTTCTTTGTTAGGCAATGAAAATAAAACCACCATCCGAAGAATGGTGGAATTTGCAGAAATGCTTTTTCCTAACGGATCGAACTCGTAAGATGATAGCCGTTTCCCTGCGGACATTTATATACAAAAAGCGTAATGCCAGTTCGTTTTCTTATGTTTACCATTTTTTCGGCATCTTGTGCAGTCGGGTATGCATCTTTCCTTTTGCCGTTGTGGTCGGTGCAGGAACAGGTTGAGGAAAGTTTTTCACAGTAAAACTCGGTCGGTTTTAAGTGATACTTTCCACAAGCATTGCACTTATATGCAGTCAGCGAGACTCCACTTTGCGAATACTGATAATCGGCGCTTTCTTGTGCTTCTGAAAAATTCCTATAAACAGAAAGTGGATTTCCCGATTTTGAAAAGCAGGTTTCGCTTTTATGGGCGATGTAGATGTTCGAAAGGTTCATTTTCATTGCATTGCTCCTGAAATAAGATTTATGTTCTGATTTTAAGGAGTTTTATTTGTGTGTGATATGACTTTTGGGGGACAATTTTATAGGCATGTAATAAAGAACTCACTTTTTAAACTACAACTTTAATGACAAAGCGAAAATTTCTTACTATATTAAACATACAACACACAAAATAAAAGCCGGCTGTTGCTGCTGGGAACGGACAGCCGCTGTGGTTCTTGGATTTGCGCATCTTTGCAAAAAGGAGGCGTAAAATCGTGAACTGCATCACCAATTTTCAAAAACCTGTTGTTGACATAAAGGCGACGGGCGAAAAAATCAGACAACTCATGCTCTCCAAATCGCTCTGCGTGCGTGACTTGCAGGCGGTTTTTGGCTTTGAGTATCCTCAGGCTGTGTACGCGTGGTTGGGCGGAAAAAGTCTTCCCACCGTAGACAATCTTCTTGTTCTCTCAAAACTTTTTGATCTTCCTATGGATGAAATCGTGCAGCGAAAAGATTTTGAACCGGCGCGTTCTGCGTAAGCGGGGGTGGCGATGAGACCGACAAGAAGCAGAATAAAATTGCTCTACCACAAAAAGCTTCGTGCTGTGGAAAGACTGAAGTGGGAGCTTGAAAAGGAGTGCCGAAACTCAAAGGATTATGTTGAGATTCCAGAGACGCTTGCAAGCTACAGGGTAAAGCTCGTGCCGATTGACTCACTAAAAAATCTTGACGAAGGGCTTTCTGAGGCTGTGGAGGCTGCGACCTCATGGTTTCGTTTTTCGGAAAAGCCATTCAGGTTCTGCAATCTGAAAAGTTATGCCTGTGAGTTCCGTAATGACTTGCATCACTGCTGGGATTTTTCTCTGGAAGAAAAAGTTTCGGAAATTTATTTTCGGAACAAAGTCTACAAAAAAGGGCAGCTTAAACTGCTTGATATTTCCGAAGAGCGTTTTCAAAAATTCACGCCTTGCGCGAAAAAATATTTTGTTCAGGGCTTTGACCGTTACGACCGTCGTGGAAATCCAGTTTTTATTTATCATCCGAACATTCCTAGGACTTATGTGCGTGAATACGAGGAAAAATTGTTCTGGAACAGGCTTTACATTCCCAATGGAGAGGCAGAATCCGAGGCAAAGCGTCTTTCAAACTGGCTGGATTACGGCAAGGAGTGTGAGCTGTGGCACTACGAAGGTTGTAGCACAGGACATTATTGGCGGCGGAATGAAAGTCACAAACAGGCTCGGGCAAAGGCGAAGTCAGAACTTGAAAAAGCACTGCAGGAATATTGGAGTGAAAATGAAGAACAGTTTTAAATGGCATAAAGAGCAGATGAACGGAAAATGGTTCAGCGTCTGCAATCATGAACATGTGCCTATGATTGAGCATACCAAAGACTGCAAGTACAAATTGCGGAATGCGAACGGCAAGGCCGTACTGCACGAAAATTATACAGATGCGATAAAACTTGCGATAGAAGTGTGGGAGAAATTTAAGAAACTGAACCGCGAATGGGAAAAAAACACCATGCCGTCACCAAAATAAAATCATCCTTTACTACTGTTTCCCTCTCAGCCCGATATAAAACTCTAGCCGTTCCAGCAGGGCTTTTGCAAAAAGGGATTCCATTGCGCCAAGATTGTGGTGGACATGGTATGAGTCAAATGCGTCGTAGTAGGCAAGACGGTCAGCAAACTTGATGTTTATTGGCGGAAAACCGGCTTTCATAAGTTCAAGATTTACTAAAAGCCGTCCAGTCCTTCCGTTGCCGTCAATAAAAGGATGAATTGCTTCAAATTCAATATGGAACCGGGCTAATTTTGTGACTATGTGACTTTCATCCCTTGCAAAATCTTGAAGAAGACTTTCTAATTTTGGCTGAATCAAATATGGCTGTACAGGCTCGTGTGCAGCTCCTGCTATTGTTACAGGAATCTTTCTGTATGTTCCGCGGTCTTCTTTTTTATCTGCAAGGACAAGATAATGAATGTCTTGTATGACACGCTCTGAAAGCGGCTCGTTTTTCTGAACAAGACTTGCAACATAGTTGAACGCTTCTTTATGACCGATTGCTTCAAGGTGATGAGAAAGAGGCTTCCTGTCTATTGTAAGTCCACGAAGAACAAGGTCTGTTTCCCTCAGCGTAAGAGTATTGCCTTCTATGGCATTTGAGTTGTAAGTGTATTCGGTGACAAATTGTTCGTTAAGGCGTTCGAGCTCACCCTGGGTGAAAGGACGAAGAGTGTCAAGGTGTCGCTTCTTTTCATCGATAAGGGAAAGAAGATTTTCCTGTTTTGTAAGTCGCCCGTCGCGGGGTTTTACAGCATCAAGGGGAATACGCCAGCCACGACCAATTTGCATGGCTCCAGGAATTTTTCCCTGTGAACACAAGACCCGGATTCTTCGCTCTGAGATATTCCATTTTTCCGCAGCTTGACTTGCTGTCAAAAAGGTTCCGTCTGATTTCATCACTATGATTATAGCATATATCGGAACAATCCGCAATTATCGGAATAAAATAATATTGTTTATCGGAATGATGTAGGGGGGGGCATAAAAGAAAGTAGACTCTATTGTTTAATAATTGTTGCCATTTTATTTCTTTTCTGTCACCAAAATAAAATCACCCTTTCAGCACTCTTCCAAAAGGCGCTCAATGCTCTGCTGGTAGCCTTGAAGTGTTTTGCTGGCCTGCTTGTACGACTTGTCCAGTAGTCTTCGGGCAGAGTTGAGGTCGCCTGATTCTATGAGGCTGCGAGCGTTTTCGATATCCTTCTTTAAGCGTAATTCTTCTATCATATTAGTGTAGGCGGAATCTTTCTGAGCCATTGAGATTGCCTTGTCATAGTACGAAAGCCCACGTTCTGACTGCCCCTTTCTTCGTAAAAGGTACAGTCCGTATGTTGCCGTGTTGCATGGGTTTTGTCCGATTGTGGAGATAAAATCTTTTAGTATCTGTTCGGGAATGTAATCTTCCATTTCAAGGCTTGCAAAAACAATGTTGTTCAGAACTTGCACATTATGTTTTCCGTGAGGGTAATCCCTGTGTATTTGCATCAGAAAATCCCGGCAGGCTTTCATCTGCTCTTTATTTTGTCCGGTTAGGGTAAGAAGACGGAGAAGGTCGTTGCAGGCAAAAAGTTTCAGTGTCAGATTGTCAGAATCATGCATAAATATTGGCAAAAGAAAATTGAAGTATGTCTCAAAATTGCCTGTGGCAAGAAGAGCTTTTCTCCATTCAGCAAAGTAATTCAGATAATTTTCTTCTGACAGCTCAAAATCTTTTGCTCCGTTTGTGTTTTCAAAAAGGGAAATGGTTTCATTGTATTTTCCCTGGCGATTTAATATGCGCATATAATTTGTGAGTATGATTTCAAGCGGCTTTTGATTCTTGGCAATGTCCGTCTTGTTTTCCTGAAATTTTTCAAGGGCTTTTGCAATGTTTCTTTCTGCCCGGTCCAGTTTTCCAACATTCGCATTGCAAAGGGCTATGTTATTCCATACTGCGGCCGGGTTAGTCTTATTGTCCGTAAGATTTACCAGCCGTTCTAGCGCAAGTCCATATTTTTCCTTTACGAAAGCGCATTTTGCATGATTTATTGCCGCATCAAAGTAAAAATCTTTTTCACCCACATTATTCAGTTTGAGATATCGTGAAAGAATGTATTCTACTTTTTCAGGCTCTCGCTCCAACTCTATATTTGCATAAAGGCGGAGGGCTGGGGTAAAGCTGATGTCAAGATTTACGGCGATTCTGCACCAGAGCCTAGCTTTTTCTACAAGTCTGCCATAATTTGTTGCCTGAATAAGATAGAGCATACTTAGTGCAAGGGCTGCTTGCGGTGTATTTTGCGTATAGAACGAGTTCCTCAAAAAATGGATTGCTTTATTTGCATCTCCTTTCTGCATAAAAACAAAGGCTTGCTGAAAGTCGATTTCATAGGGAATTTCATCGTGTTCTTTTCTATAGTGATTAAGGGCATCCTCTGCTTTATCAAGATTCTTTTTTGCAAGATAAAACCCAGACAGTTTTCTTACGCTTTCCGCTGTATTCAATTTGTAAAGAAGCTGAAGGTTCTCTTCTGAATTTTCGTTTTGACGTAATTTGTTTTCCGCAATCTTTGCGGCATAGACGGCATTTTCTTTGTCTTTTATG
>CAMHIV010000198.1 GCA_946185185.1 uncultured Treponema sp.
ATTATCTTGAAGAAAGAAAGGGCTATTTTTTTGATTCATCGAAACAGTTTTTTGTTTATTACATTCCTGACAATTATGAAACAGAACTCCGCCATGTAATTCAGCAGCTCAATCAGGACGGAATAAATTCTGGTGTAAACGCAAATGCTTCGTATCCGTGGATAAGCTTTGTGCTTTGTCTTGCATTTGCACTTTTTCTCAGCTGGAAGACAGAAAAAAAGATTCTTTCCGTTGCGCTGAATGCAATTCCAGTTTTTTTTACCTTTGTAATGCCTTTTTATACCGTAGCAGTTTCTCAATGCCTTCTTATGACGGTATTTTTCTTTGGTACCCAATTCTGGAAGAGAAATGGAGCAGTTTCCGTTCTTTCTAAGAATAAAACTTTTATCATCTTGTTTTCATTCAGTTTTTTCCTGCTTATTTTTACAAACATCAGAGTTACCTTATTTTTCATCTTATCGCTGGTAAGTTCTGTTTGTGTTCTGATTATTTTTCAGGAATTATACGAAATTTATGATAAACGCTATGATTTTAAGCCGGTTTTAATACGGCCTGCGGCTTTCATTAAACCGATTAATCATCAAAATCGAAAAATATTCTTTTACTGTTCAATTGTTTCCGCTTTGATAATGCTTTCGGCTCTGGTTTCTGTTAAAGCGCTTAATTTCAGCTCTTCCGGCGAAAATATAATGCTTCCGGCAAAAAACAGTGCAAAAAAAACTTTGCCGGGCCTAAACGATTATGTTTTATGGAACTGGAATGCGGTCACCTTTCCGTACCGTTCACTGAATGATGGAAATCCAAATGAACTGAAAACCTCCGTAGTATTTCCAAGGTACGAGCAGAAAGACGGGCTGGTTACAGAATCGTTTAACTCTATTGAATTCGATGAAAAATTCAGACAGAATGTAATAAACTCGATTGATGCGCTGGAGTACGAATCAATCGAATCAATGTTAAAAAAACAGGGAACCAGCGGAAGGACCGGATATTCAAGTTCCGGAAGTTCAGCTATTAATTTTTTCAGCTTTATTCTTTTATTTGCAGGCGCTTTAATTTCAGCCTTGTTTTATTTTGTATATTCTGCTGAAAGAATTAAAAAACAGGAGAAAAAATCGTGAAAAAATATCCTGAAATTCACACGGTAAAAAGGGAAGTGTATAAAAAAATTGTAAATGCATTTGTTCCCTCTAAAGTGTATGTTTCGCTTGAACAGAATAACGCAGATGAAGTTAAATGCCTTGTAGAAAAGGGTGATTCTGTAAAAGAAGGTGAAAAAATTGCAGAAGGTGTTTATGCACCAATTCCTGGAACCGTAGAAGATTTTGAATTGAAGGTTATGCCAAACGGCAATGTAAATAAAACTGTAAAAATTTCTTTAAGCGGACAGTTTTCTTATCTTGGAAAAAAGCTGAAAGAACTTGATTTTACTTCGTATACAAGTGAAGCATTAATCAAAAAAATCGAAAATTATGGAATTCTAAATACCTTCGTAACGGATAAGCCTGAACTTCTTGGAAATCAGATGCAATCTGTACTTTCACACAAGCATAGATTGCTAGCCGTTAGACTTATCGATGATGATCCTTCAAGACTTTTAGATTCTGTTCTTTCTTCGATTTATCAGAAAGAAATTGTTAAGGGAATTAATATTGCCGTTCATGCAATAAAAGCAGAAGGTGTAATTCTTATCTGTGATGAAAAGTTTGTAAAATCAGAAGAATTTGAAAAAATCTCTGTTCCTGTTATCGAAAATCGTGTTCAGCAAAAATTGTTCCCGCTGACCCTTGCAGAAATCGTGTCTCAAAATGTACGGAAAAGTTCAAAAGAACCTCTTTTCAAAAAACTTTCTAAACACGATTTATTTATCGATTCATCTTCGCTTTTGGAATTATATCGATCAGTAAGTTTTGATATGCCGGTAATAGATCGTTATGTTCTTGTTGACGGAGACTGTCTCCCTTCAACAGGTGTTTTGAAATTTGCAATCGGAACCCCATTTGAAACAATTGCAGAACATTGCGGCGGTTTTATAAAAACTCCTGCTTCAATAATTGTAAACGGTCTTGTAACCGGCTTTTCTGCAGGCAGTTTAAATGTTCCTCTTACAAAATATGTTAAATCAATTCGATTTAATTCTGCATCAAAAACAGTTTCGCAGACACAGATTGATTGTATCCGCTGCGGAAACTGCAGAAGAATCTGTCCGGTAATGCTTTCTCCGGATGTAATTGTCCGCCATCTTATGGGCGGAGCTGCCTGTTCTGCAGATTACATTACATCCAGCTCTTATTGTATTGAATGCGGACTTTGTAATTCTGTATGTCCATCTCGAATTCCGATTCTGCAATTAATTAGAAATCATAAATCTGAAATATCCCAAAAAAATATAGAAAAGGAGGTGTCGGATGAAAAACTTTGATGTTCATAATCGAAAATTTCTGATACGTCCGTTTACCTATATTAATTCTTCGCTTTTCAATGTAACTATAAGATCCATAATTCTTCTTATGATTCAGGTTGTAATGCTTATTGCAACGAATTCATATTCATCAGTTTTTATTGTTCTTACAGCTGTAGCAGCTTCTGTTCTGGCTGATGCTTTATGGGCAAAAGTAACCCTTACAACAGTTTTAAAAAATCACACATTGCAAGTAAGCATTTTGCAGGGCTTGATAGCGGGTCTTTTAATTCCACAGGGATACCCGCTGATTCCTATTTTCTTCGTAATATTCTTTACCATGATTATTACAAAATACTTTTTCGGAGGATTTGCATATTCCTGGGCTAATCCATCTGTATTTGCAGTCATAGTTTTATGGATAATCGGAACAGAATTTTTCCCGCTTTTTCAGGTAACCTTTGACACTCTGGCAATGCGTAATCCATCACTTTCTTTGATTGAAGGTGGAACAATACCTCTTGTTTCCTTTGATTCTTCGGTTACGGACTTTTTTAACAATACAGTTTTTTCACTGTTCAAAGTTTCTGTTCCTGAAGGTTATGTTTCATTTTTCTGGGATAATCACAGTGTAATTCCGGCTTTCCGTTTTAATTTTATTACGCTTGTTTCTTCTGTTTTTCTGTTTTCAGAAAATTCAGTTGATTTGATTATTCCTTCTGTTTTCCTTTGTGTTTACGCTTTGTTAGTCCGCCTGGTTTCTCCATTTTTTTACAGCGGACTTTTATTCCAGGGGGATATTCTTCTTGCATTGCTCACTGGCGGAACATTCTTCTGTGCCTTCTTTATACTGAATGCCTATGCAATGATTCCAATTACTGTCTGGGGAAAAGCCATTTATGCTTTCCTTGCGGCTGTTACAATGTTTTTTGTTGCCGGATGCGGAACTTCATCCAGCGGTATGATTTTTACTGTAATAATTTCAAATGTCTTTTCGGTAATGATTCAGCAGTTTGAATCGTATTTCGACCGGAAGTTACTGCAGAAAAAACTGGAAGATTTAAAGAATCAGTATGACTCAGAATTACAGGAAATTTAACTATGATGAATAATTATTTTAATTCAAAAATATTCTGGCAGAAGTTCGGTATAAGTATAGGATTACTCACATTTCTTTTTTCAACACTTTTTCTGCTTTCTTTTTTCAGCAGAAAATCCTGGGAAAGCGGCTTAAAAACTGCTGTTGAAACAATTCTTGAAGAAAAAGAAGATGTTCAATGGGTTGTAGGAAAAAAAGTCTATTTGAATTCACCAATAGAATCTCGTGCGGCTTTATTTGAACTTCGAGAAAAGAATTCTGTAGAAAAAAACTATGTTATTATTATCCGAATTGCGACACTCTTTGGACATATGCCGGCAGTTTATATTTACAACAAAAATATGGGGGCACGCTTTGTCGGGTATTCAGGAGTGAAGGGTAAGGTAAGAAGAATATTAGACCGCACTTACACTGATTCCAGCATGACTTACTGGACAGAACGAATTCCAACTATAGTCAAAACAGCCGAAGGGGGAATGAGATAATGTCAAAAAAAGCAATTTCTGTATATATGGCAGCCACATGCGCAATCGGAATTGTTTCTCCTGGCCGTTTTGTCTGCGGCCTGGTAATTGCCGTTGAAATTTTCATGCTTATGATTTTAGGAGACTTGTTTCGCTCTCTTTTAAAAGTTTTGAAACTTGAAAAAATACAGCAGGTCCTTCTTCTGATTTTTGTAGTTTACATAACCGGAATGGTAAAACTAATTCTTACGTTTATCATGCCGGAACTTGCCCTGCAGATGGGATTCCTCTTATTCCTTCCTGCAATTTCTACTTTTACAACTGTTTTTCTTATTGCAGAAGATAACCTTACACTAAAAAATCGTCTTGCCTCGGATTTTCCTGCAGCCTTATTATTTGCTTCGTACATGTTATTTGTATCTTTATTGCGAGATTTTTTTGGCTACGGAACAATTTCTCTTCCAAATATTGGTCGTCCACTGGAAATAGTTCTGTTTAATTCGGAATCTGTATCGGCAATGACATTTCTTGCAACAATTCCAGGAGCACTTATACTTACTTCGCTTCTTTTAGCTTTGTTCCTGTTTATTGAAAATAAGATTCATATTTTGCAGAAGGTAGGTTTATAATGCTTTTTACATCCATATACTACATTTTCTTTGCTTCCTCTGTTATTTTATACGGTGCCGGTCTAAATACTTCAGCTGTTATTAGTGACA
>CAMHIV010000199.1 GCA_946185185.1 uncultured Treponema sp.
ACACGCCTTGTCCCAATCACCCTGAATACACCAAAACCTTTGGTACGGGTTCATGGAAAACGAATAATAGACACAATGATTGACGCTGCTTTATCTGCAGGAATTGAAGAAATTATAATTGTTCGAGGATACTTGAGCGAGCAGTTTGATCAGCTTTTGTACAAATATCCTATGATTAAATTTATTGAAAATCCAGATTACAACGAAGCAAATAACATTGGGAGCGCTTTGCGTGCAAAAGACTGTTTTTCTTCGGCCTATATCTGCGAAGCTGACCTTATAATCAAAAATCCGGAACTCATAAAAAAATATCAATATCATTCTAACTACTGCGGGGTAAAATGCGAACGAACTGACGACTGGTGTCTTTTTGTAACAAAAGGAAAAATTACAGGAGTCAGTGTTGGAGGTCTTAACGCATATCGAATGGTAGGAATTTCGTACTGGACGGAAGAAGACGGAAAGCGACTGGCAGACTGCATCGACGAAGTCTACAACATGCCGGGTGGTAAAGAAAAATACTGGGACAGCGTACCTCTGGATGTGTGCAAAAACAAGTTTACCCTCCACATACGAGAATGCAGTTTTGACGACTTTATTGAAATCGATACATTTAACGAATTAAAAAAACTGGATCCAAGTTATAATGTGTAGTCACCGTTTTTTTTGACAAACTGGTATCTATAAAATACAATTTTTTAAATATATGAGTGACACAACTAGAATTATTAGTATCGTAATACTTTTGGGAATGGCCTTTTTTTGTCTTCAAGTTGGCGTATTTTTATTGTCCGGCCATAGATTAAAGAATAACAGCCGTAAAACTTTAATTTTGATTGAATTCACTACTGGTCTGTTGCTTTTGTTCGATGCCTTTGCATACATATTTCGAGGAAACACTAGCCAAACCGGCTTTTATATGGTCCGCATAAGTAATTTTTTAGTATTTCTGCTGAATTACATTACTCTTTTCCTTTTCAGTTTTAACTGCGCAGAATTTATCAAGTCTGATATTCTGGACTTCAATATTCTAAAACACCCCCACACTTCCGTAAAAAATGGAATACCGGTTCATCTATTTTTTGTTTTTTACATTTGTCTTGCCGGTGTGGTTTTAACAATAATCAACCACTTCACAAATATTATTTACTATTTTGATAAAAATAACCTTTATCACCGAAACTCGCTCTATCCATTAGAAATCATTCTGGGACTTTCACAAGGACTGATTTCTCTTACAATGCTTTTGCAATCTAAGAGACTTTTGCAAAAAAATGTTTTTATCTCACTTCTTCTTTACAACATCTTTCCTTTCGCGGGAGTTATTCTTTCTCTATTTAAATATGGAATTTCCTGGATAAACCTGGGATACGGATTAGGAGCCCTGCACCTTTTTTATTCTTCAATAAAACTCATGGAGCTTGAATTTTTTTCGGACAAACGTGACGGTACACGCCTGAGTCCTAACTATAGACAGGGAACAATAGTTCCTGAAATGAAAAAGCGAATTGCAAGAAGCCATATGTGGCAGATTATCGCAGCAATTTCTGGCGGACTCTTACTTGTTCTGGTCATTATTTCGATTACAGGAATCAGCATTCCAGAAAGAAAAATTATTATAAACACTCCCTACCTGGAAAATGACAAATCAAAAAATGTATGCGTAACATTTTTGCGAGACAGCGAAAAAGTATGGAATGATAACGACGATTTAACCAGAGTCGGTGCACAATACAACGGAATGATTTACAACAATATGAAAGCCACTGTCATTACAGACTGGAATGTTACAATCGATGTTTGTCAGAGTTGTACAATAGATCCAGGCCCATGGAACGGAACCTTTACAATTTCGCAAATTTCCAAAATTCCTGTTCCACAGGATGTAATGACAGTTCGAAAGCCACATAATGAAGATGCAGAAAATATCCACGGAACAGACTTTTACAAGGTTACTCCATTAAAAACGCTTGGTTTCGGATGCATTATGTACTCTCCTGCATATTTTTCGCCGTTGGAATCAAAAATTATATTCTGCTACGAAAGTGTACTGAAGCCGTTATCTTATATTGTTTTTGATGTTGCACTCGGGCTACTTTCCATTCTCTTTATCATTTCCTTAACAATTTCTTTCACCGAGGGAAAAATTATCAGAATAGAGGAAGAAAACAAAAAACTTGAAGACACGGTAAAAGAACGGACAAAAGAACTTCAGGAAGAAAAGAACCGTTCAGAAGAACTGCTTTTGAATATTCTGCCGGAAGAAGTTGCAAAACGCCTTGCTCACGACAAAAATGCAAGAATTGCCGACAAAATCGAAAATGCGTCAGTTCTTTTTGCTGATATCGTAGGCTTTACAAAAATAACAAGCACGCTCGATGCAGATACAATCGTAGGCGCATTGAACGCACTTTATTCCCGTATCGATGAACGGGCAAAACGTGAAGGCATTGAAAAAATCAAAACAATCGGAGACTCATACATGGCTGCAGCCGGACTTTTTGGAACCGACACCGCAGAAAAGAATGCACTTTCACTCATCAATTTTGCACAGGGAATGCTCCAGGACATTGAAGAATTTAATGCCACAAGCAATTTGAAGCTTTTTATGAGAATCGGAATCAACAGCGGTAAACTCATAGCCGGTGTAATCGGAAAAACAAAATTCGTTTACGACATTTGGGGCGACACAGTAAACGTTGCAAGCCGAATGGAAAGTACCGGCCAGACCTCGAA
This sequence comes from uncultured Treponema sp., assembly GCA_946185185.1. Classification (GTDB taxonomy): domain Bacteria; phylum Spirochaetota; class Spirochaetia; order Treponematales; family Treponemataceae; genus Treponema_D. Next base: position 2,737 of record CAMHIV010000199.1, read on the forward strand.
AATCCACGTTTCAGAAAGCACAATGCTGCTTACAAATACAGCAATCAGATATTCCGAGCCAGTTGAAATGGAAATCAAGGGAAAAGGTGTGATGAAGACTTATTTTCTGGTGTAAAAAAAGCCTTCATCTAAGCTAGATTATTTCCCCTTTATGGCAATCAGTTTTACAATCGATTTTGCAGTTGTTAGGTGTGCTGTATCAATGTGTATGATTCCATCAGTGCCGTCGAGGGAGCCTAGGCCTGCAAAGTCAAGTTTTATTTCGCCGGAATTCTTTGAAAAATTGGCAGGGATTCTTGCGGAATAAACTACTGATGGCTGGCCGTTAACACCGGAATTTTCTTTTTTATAAAAGTCGTTGTAATCAAAACTTTTATTGAACTCGGCTTTTATAACGTAATCGGAATCATCATCTATAGAAATATCAAAAACAATTCCCCCCTTTGGAGTTGCAGACGTTACTGCATCAAAGCTTTCTTTATGAGTTGACTGAGCATTTTTATCTTTTATTTCGGATGCAATCGAATAATACCATACGGGGAGCGATTCAGGGCGACCGGATTTTGGAGCAAAAATCCAATTTTGTTTTCCGGCCTTTTTAGTTACATAGAGAGTCCTTACAAAATTTCCAGCAGAATCTTCTAGCCATATTGCAAATTGAGGAGCCATGTTTTGTTTCCAGTTTTCACCGGCTCCAACCGAAACTGCAACTTCTTTTGCACTTAAAACAGAACAAAATATCGACAAAAACAAAACTATAAGCTTTTTCAACTATTTTTCCTCCAAAATAACAAGCCCCCAGATTTTACCTAGTATTATTGAAACATTACATAATATCTTACCGCAGATGCATCTTTCTCATTATAAACATTCTCGCCCAGAACACCTTTATTCATTGTAATTGTTACACTATCTGCATCATCGTCAACAGTGCCAATTTTATGCAGAGTAAATCCATAAGGAGGAAGCTTATAACCACTACTAGAAGAAAAATAATGCGGACCGTTATATTTTACGTAGTCACTTGATTTTACTTCCAGACGGTCATCCAGATGCCACAAATCTATTGCTTTCATAGGATACGTATAACCATTGTAAGTGTAAGTGCTACTTGTTTCAGCATCTTTATTCATAGTCGGATAATCGTAATCAGTATTTGTGAAAACCAGAGCCTGAGTATACTTTCTAAGCAGATCAAGATAACTATAATCTTTACCGGTAACTGTATTCACAGCATTAACCATACAATCTATTCCAACATATTTGTTCAGGGCCATTTTATGGATTAACTTGGTTCCTCCATACTGACGGGAAAGCCATGCGCCAAAGGCATATGCATTAGCATAAGCAATAGCCATATATTCATCCTGTGAAAATTCATTTAATCCAAAAAGAAAGTAATATCTGTTGAACAAAGGAAGCCTTGCCAAAGCAACATTATTGTCAGATACCGCAAGGTATTCCTGCATCATATCTTCAGTAAGCATTGAAAGCATTTCTGTAAGATAATATGAATCATATTCCAAAGCGTATTCAACATATTTAAGACCAAAGCCAAGCAAATGCTGAAATTCGTGGGCCATTGTAGAAAAAGCTTCTTTTTCGTCTTTTACAGCCCAATAAGAATCCAGATAAAAATAATTTCCCGAATTTGAAGCATCAACTACAGTATCCTTTCCCTTTACCCCGCTAGCATAAAGATCTTTCTGACAGACCATGCCCATTACTCCATTATCATTGTCAGCCATGTTGTTAGTATTATCAGAAAAAATATCGCCAATTACGATATTGATTTTTATACCGGTAGTACTTAAATCCGTCATTGGACGTTTTACACAGTCCTGGAAAGAACCGTTTGGACTGTAAATCATATTCTCCGGAAGCGGTCCAAACACTGCCTCAACATACTTACTCATTTCTTCCATTTTTTG
>CAMHIV010000200.1 GCA_946185185.1 uncultured Treponema sp.
CATGGTATGAAGACCAAAATGTTTTACACCTTCTTTTTTACAGATTGAATAAGCTTCGATAATCTGTGCACGGGTAAGTCCGTATTTTGCTTCTTCCGGCTTTCCGATAATTGAATTGCAGCCAGTTTTTTCGTTTCCTGGGTTGTATCTAAAGCAGATTGTCTCAGGCAGTTTTCCACCAAGAGCATTTTTTAAATATTCAATATGAGTAATATCATCAAGATTTATGATATTTCCCTGTTTATAAGCAAACTGATATTCAGAAGCAGGTGTTTCATTTGAAGTAAAAATAACGTGATCAGTCTTAATGCCAGACATTTCACTGAGCATAAGTTCCGGGAGACTTGAACAGTCAGCTCCACAGCCTTCGCTTGCAAGGATTTTTAAAATATAAGGATTAGGGCAAGCCTTTACAGCATAATGTTCGCGGAATTTTGGAAAAATACTGAAAGCTTTTGTAAACTTACGCATATTTTCACGAATTGCTTTTTCATCATAAAGATAGAAAGGTGTCGGGAACTTTTTTACAAGTTCTTTAAGTTCAGAATTATTAAGTGGAAAATTATCAGACATATATTACCTCAAGAATAGCGGGTTTCACACCCTTTTTACAAATCTACAATTATTCCGAGTATTTTTCAACATTGTAAAACAAATGCTATTAACATTGCGGTGGTTGAGGCTCTCGAAACCACCAAACAGTTAATTTCGACAGGCCCATCGACAAGCTCAGGGACCGTCAATGATAGAAACTAGTCTAATTTATCAAAATCGTTATCGCCGCCTAAAACAAGTTCGTAATAACGAGCCTTTTGATTCATCAAAGCTTCATGCGTACCGCGTTCAATTATACGGCCGTGGTCAAACACAAGAATTTCATCGGCATTTCTTACAGTTGAAAGTCGATGCGCAATCATAAATACAGTTCGCCCCGACATAAGATGTTCAAGTCCGGTCTGAATCAATTTTTCTGTACGCGTATCGATAGAAGAAGTTGCTTCATCCAGCACGAGTACAGGAGGATTTAACACTGCCGCCCGCGCAATCGAAAGAAGCTGCCTCTGCCCCTGACTTAAATTTTCTGCATCACGGGACAAAACTGTTTCATATCCATATTTTAAATGGCGGATAAAGGAATCTGCGTTAGCAAGTTCGGCAGCTTTCTGAACCTGTTCAAAATCCGCATCCAGATTACCGTACTTGATATTGTCGTAAATTGTTCCCGAGAAAAAATGAGTATCCTGCAAAACCATTCCAAGAGAACGTCGAATTCCATCTTTTGAAATCTGTTTAATTGGAATACCGTCAAAAAAAATCTGACCATTGCCTTCTTCGATATCAAAAAATCTTGCAAGCAGATTTATTACAGTTGATTTACCACTTCCCGTAGCACCAACAAGCGCAATTGTCTGACCTGGTTTTGCATGGAGAGAAATATCATGAAGAATTTCTTTTTGGGAAATATATCCAAACGAAACATTTTCAAAAACAATATCGCCTTTCATCGGAACCAGATGATTATCGATTGTATTCTTCCAAGCCCACTGACCTGTAAAATCATAGGCCTGTACAAGACGCGGTTCACCATTTTCATCATTTACAGTACCCGCATTTACCAGAGTTATATAACCTTCGTCGTATTCCGGGGTTTCATCAATAATTGCAAAAATTCGTTCCGCACCTGCCAGTGCATTCAAAATTGAATTAACCAGCTGACTTATCATCGTTACAGGCCGGCTGAAATTTCTTGTGTATTGCAAAAAAGCAGCAATTGTTCCTACATCGTGAACAGAAGCCATTACAAGAAAAGCCCCGAATACAGAAACTACAGCATACTGGACATACCCCAGATTACCCATCAGAGGACCAAGAATATTTCCATAGGAATTTGCCTTAGCGCCGGCAGCAAACAGCTCATCGTTTAAAACTTTAAACCGCTCAACAGCATTTTTTTCTCTAGAAAAAAGTTTTACAACTTTCTGCCCCTCTATCATTTCTTCAATAAAGCCGTTTAACCGACCAAGATTTTTTTGCTGCGAACGAAAAGCCTCCGCACTCTTTTTTCCAATGAAAGTGGCAAGAAGCACCATCAGAACAATGATAACAATAACAGACAGAGTAAGAAGAGGCGAAAGAAAAACCATCATTACAAAAACGCCGCTAACTGTAAGCAATGAGGACATAAACTGAGGAACAGTCTGAGTGAGCATATCCCGCAGAGTATCGATATCTCCCGTAAACCGACTCATAAGCTCGCCGTGGGGATGCTTTTCAAAATATTTTACAGGAAGGGTTTCAAGCTTATTGAACAAATCTTTTCGAAGCCTGAACAAAATTGAACTGGAAATATGCAGCATAAGCCTTGCATTTCCCCAGGAAGCAATTGCCCCCGCCGCAAATAAAAATGCAATCTTAATAAGCATTGTCAGGAGCAGAGAAAAATCAGGATTATCATTTTTCAAAAGAGGTAGTATGTATTCATTCAGAACAGGTTTTACCATGTATGACGAAGCAATTTCTGCTCCAGATGAAATAAGCACACAAATAAAAACGGGAATCCACAAAAAGCGGAACGAGCCCATATATTTCAAAATGCGAGAAACAATTTTCTTTGTATTTTTGGGTCTTGCAACCCCATGGATTTTTACTGGCGGCATAAAACTAACCTCAAATTATCCCTCTAAACAAATACTCTTTTGAGAATCATAAAGTTCTTTATAAACGGCACAGGATTGCAACAGTTCACTGTGACTTCCAATACCAGAAATTCGCCCTTCATCAAGCACAATAATTCTATCCGCATTTTGCACTGCAGAAATTCTGTGGGCAATTATTATTTTAGTCATTTCTGGTTTAAATTTAAAAAGATTCTGTAATATACTGGCTTCAGTCGCAGTATCAACGGCACTCAAAGAATCATCCAGAATCAATATTTTTGAATTTTTCAAAAGTGCACGGGCAATACAAAGCCGCTGCTTTTGCCCACCAGAAAGATTTGTTCCACCAGGTTCAAGTACAGTATCATATTGAGAAGTAAAAGTATTTATAAAACTATCCGCATTGCTTGCCACACAGGCAGAAACAAGCTCTTGCTCAGAAGCTGTATCATTTCCCCAAAGCAGATTTTCACGAATAGTTCCGCTAAAAAGTATATTTTTTTGAGGCACAACCGCAATTTCTTTTCTGAGCGCTGCAATTGAATAATTTTTTACATCCACACCAGAAACCTTTACCGAACCTTTCGAAACATCGTAAAGCCTAGGAATAAGAGAAATCAAAGTCGACTTTGAAGAGCCTGTACCGCCGATTATTCCGATTGATTCACCGCTTTCTATATGAAACGAAATATCAGCAAGGACATTGTTATCCTTCTGGTCAGTATAAGTAAAACTAACATTTTCAAATTCAATTGAACCATCCCGAATATCTTCCACAGGATTTTCCGCAGATTCCTTTATAGACGGCTTTTCATCCAAAACTTCAACAACACGATTCATCGAAGCTCGGCTCAAAATTACACTTACAAAAACCATTCCCAGCATCATAAGGCTCATAAAAATCTGAGAAACATAAGTTAAAAAGCTCACCAATTCTCCGGGCTGAAGATTTCCGGAAACTGTTAATTTTCCGCCGAACCAGAAAATTGAAATAATGCTGGAATATACTACCGTCTGCATAACAGGCATCAAGACGATAACAAGTTTTTCTGCCCTTACCTGTGCATTTTTTACAGCCTCTGCCGCTTCTTCAAATTTTTCGCACTCATATTCACCGCGAACGAACGCTTTTACAATTCTGATTGCAATAAGGTTTTCCTGTACAACAGAATTCAGCCTGTCGTACTTTTTCAGCATTGTTGCAAAACGAGAATACGCGACTGTAGAAACAATTATAATTACTGAACCTAGAACCGGAATTGCAATAAGAAAAATTACCGCAAGCCGGGCATTAATAATAAATGCCATTGTAGTACCGGAAATAAGCATGAACGGCGAACGAAAACATATCCGGATTAAAAGCTGATACACATTCTGCAAATTCGTAACATCCGTCGTAAGCCGGGTGATAAGCGAAGCTGAAGAAAATTTATCAATATTAACAAATGAAAAAGACTGGATTTTAGAAAAGAGATTCTGCCTCAAAGCACGGGAAAACCCCTGACTTGCACAGGCTGCAGTTAATGCCCCGCCTGCTCCAAAACAAAGAGAAACCAGAGCGCACAAAAGCATTGTAATTCCAATCTGAATCACACAGGAAGTATCACGATTTTGAATTCCCTTATCAATAATTAGAGACATAAGATATGGGATTACAGTTTCAAGAAAAACTTCCCCAAGCATTAAAAGAGGTGTAAGTATCGTAAAAAAGATAAACTTTTTTTTCATTCCAAAAGTTATCTTTCTAATAGCAAACATACTAAAATGATAACAACTTTTTCATCAGAGGTCAAAGCAGAAAACACAGCAAAACAAATTTTAGATGTACTTCTTTATATTATGAAAAATCAATATACTTCCCTTATGCAAAACCGAGAAATTAAAGCCGTAATATTCGATATGGACGGCGTACTTTTAGACACTGAATCAATAAGCTGGAAAACCTGGAAAATTGCTGCAAAAGAGTTTGCAGGAAGATTAATTACATTGGTTGGTGACGGGC
>CAMHIV010000201.1 GCA_946185185.1 uncultured Treponema sp.
TTCTTACAGCCGTTGCAGATTTGCGCTGGCAGGTTGCAAAGGAAAAGGCTTCTTATTATTGGATGGAAGAAGGTCTTACCGGTCAGTATTATCAGTACATCGATCGACAGAAGCTTAAGGGCGACTTAAAGGCATTCTTTATTGAAGATTATGTTTTGTGGATGACAAAGGAATCTAACGGAGTTCAGCGCCTTGATAAGGAAGTTCGAGGTATTTTCTGGCGCAATATGCCGTTCCCGGATGAACTTAAGCAGGAGCTTAGAAAGCGAAGTCTTGTTTACGATGAACTTTGTATCAAAGATAATAACCGTGCAATGAGCGATGGATATTGATAGGTCGTAAAAGTGCAGGAAGTTTCTGAAATAAAAAAATACGCCAGAAAAAATCAGGTTCCGATTATGAAAGATGACGGGCTTGATTTTATCTGCAATTATATTCGTGAGCACAATGTAAAACGAATTCTGGAAATCGGAACCGCAATCGGTTATTCGGCAATTCAATTTGCAAAGGTGAATCCGGATATTACTGTTGTCACAATCGAACGCGAAATAGATAAAGTGATACGTGCAAAACAAAATTTTCACGACAACGGGTTGGAAGAGCGCATAACCGTTCTAAATGAAGATGCGCTTATGCTGGAAAATCTTCCCGGCGAGTTTGATTTAATTTTTATTGATGCCGCAAAAGCTCAGTACATCAAATTTTTTGAAAAATTTAAGGTGAACCTTGCTCCAGATGGTGTGATTATCAGCGATAATCTTTCTTTTCATGGAATGGTGGAAGATTTTAGCCTTACTAAAAGCAAAGACACTATCCGCATGCTCAAAAAAATTAAAAAATATGTGGAATTTTTAAAGACAAATCCAGATTATACAACGGAGTTTTTTACAGTCGGCGACGGAATTTCTGTTACCCGCAAAAATTAGAGTTTATTATGGCAAAAGAATGGTTTGAAAACGAAAATTTCTGGCAGGATTATGCGCCGGTTATGTTTGACGAAGTTCGTTGGGCAGAAGCACCTGGAGTTGCAAAAGCTGTTTGTGGTTTTGCAGGTCTTTCAAGAGGCGCAAAAATTCTGGATGCCGGATGCGGGCCTGGAAGAATCAGTGTAGAACTCGCGCTGCTTGGAATGAATGTAACCGGCGTGGATATAATTCAGTCAGAACTAGAAGCCGCCTCTGAAACTGCAAAAGATGAAGGTGTTTCCATTGAATTTAAAAATGCCGATTTACGAACTTTTTGCGAAAAAGAAAAATACGACATGGCTGTAAATCTTTATACTTCTTTTGGTTATTGTGATACCGAGGAAGAAGATACAAAAATCCTGGAAAATATTTTTTCTTCAATAAGAAAAGGCGGCACTTTTGTGCTGGAAACAACAAGCCGGGAAACGGCGATAATAAATTTTACTTCTGGTGAAGAATTTTATCGTGGTGATATCAAAGTTATAACTGATTTTTCCGTAAAAGGTGCATGGGAAGGTTTGGATTCAAAATGGACTTTAATTCTGCCCGATGGAAAGAAAATAGTGCACGATTTTGTTCAGCGTTTGTATTCTGCTGCTGAGTTAAAAAAGAAACTTCTGCAGATGGGCTATACCTCCGCAGAAGTTTATGGCGGCTACGACAAACGCCCCTACGACCAAAACGCCGTAACCATGGTTATTGTAGCCAAAAAGTGATTGTAGGTTGAATGCCGAGTTTAATTGCAGATTAGTTGAAAATTGGCGCGAAGGAGCGGAGCATTGTGGAAAAACACTCTGTTTATGGCTGTCGCGTAAGCGACGATTTTATAAGTTCCTTTGCCACAAACAGCGTGTAGTGCACTAGTGCACGATTTTACACAATGTTTTGCGACTGGTAGCCAATTTTCACTGATGTATCCATAAAACTCGATATCCAGACTACTCCATGTTTTTTGGCAGTGTAAGATTTAATATAAATGCAATCAGGAACACTACTGAAACACAGTTTTCTGCAAATACAATTTGAATGAGTTCAGGGAAAATTTTGAACATTGCGCTTACCTGAGTAAATCCAAGTCCAACGCTTAAAGAAAGCGAAACAATCAACATATTTCGTGCTGAAAAACCGCATTTTCCAATCATCTTAATTCCACTTACAACAATCATTCCGAACATCATGATTGTACATCCGCCAAGAACTGCTGGTGGAACAGTCTGCAATGCAGCTCCAAAGAATGGGAAGAGACCTGCAACAATCATAATTACGGCTCCAGTTCCAATTGTGAAGCGGTTTACAACTTTAGTCATTGCAACGAGCCCAACATTCTGACTGAAAGAAGTGATTGGTGTACAACCAAAAATACCAGCAATTGAGCTTACTATTCCGTCTGCAGCAAGAGAACCGGCAAGTTCTTTCTGTTCAATAGGGCGTTCAAGACCAGTTTCTGCAAGTGCTGTTGAGTCGCCGATGTTTTCTGTGGCAGAAACCAGATAGATAATAGTTATAGAAATGATTGCTCCCAGATTAAAGCTTGGTTTGAAAGGAAGAATTACAGGAAGAGCAAGTAAATCAGATTCTTTCAAAACAGAAAAATCAACTACGCCAAGGCAGATAGAAAGAATGTAACCTACAGCAAGACCAAACAGAACTGAAATAACTTTAAGATATCCTTTTGTTACCAGAGAAAATACCAGGCAGGAAATAAGTGTTACAGCTCCGATAATCCAGTTTTTAGCTGAACCAAAATCTGCCGCTCCAACTCCACCTGCAAATGAATTTGCGCCTACGCTAAGAAGTGAAAAACCGATTGCAGTTACAACTGTTGCTGCAACTACAGGAGAAATAAGGTGAAGCCAGTATTTTGCAAAAAGACCAAGTAATGCAATTACAAGACCGCCAACGAGTACAGAACCGATAACTGTTTCAATTCCATATTTTGTTCCAATTGAGATTGCACAGTTTAAGAAGGTAAAACTGATTCCCATTACCATTGGAAGACCAGAACCAAATTTCCAGATTGGGCAAAGCTGAATCAAAGTTCCCAAGCCGGCGATAATCATTGCATTTTGAATCAAATGCGCAGAAAGTGTTTTATCCAAACCGCATACATTAGCAAGAATTACAATTGGAGTGATGTTTGAAACAAACATTGCAAGAACATGCTGAAGTCCTACTGGAACGGCTTTTCGCAGAGGAACTTTGCCATCAAGTTTGAAGATGTTTTCTTCCTTTGAGTTTTTCATATTTTTCCCCATAATAAAAAACTTATTGTTTTCTAAATGTTATTTTTCCGCTTGCAGAATCCATTGAATCAACAATTGCGATTGATTCCAGCGGAAATCCTTTTTCGCGGATAATTTTACCGCCGTCCTGGAAGCCTTTTTCAATCGCAATTCCAATGCCGGTAACGGTTGCTCCCGCTTTTTTTACAATTTCTGTAAGGCCAAGGAGAGCTGCTCCATTTGCAAGAAAATCGTCGATGATAAGAATTTTGTCATCTGCAGAAAGATATTTTTTTGAAACAAATACGTGATTCAGACATTTGTGGGTGTAGGAATAAACATCCGCACTGTATTTATCGCCGTCAACATTAACGCTCTGTGTTTTTTTTGCAAACAGAACAGGAACCTTAAAATAACGGGCAACAATGCAGGCAATTCCGATTCCGCTGGCTTCAACAGTAAGGATTTTGGTAACTTCTTTTCCCTCAAACCGCTTTTTGAATTCTTCACCAATCTGTTCCAAAAGCGCGATATCAATCTGGTGATTCAAAAAACTGTCTACTTTAAGGACGTTTCCTTCTTTTACAACTCCATCCTTTAAAATTCGTTCTTCAAGAAAATTCATCATTTGCTCCGAATTTTGTGCCTTATTTTGCGGCACCGTACTGGCTGTAATAATTGTCGATTTCTTTCTTAATTTCTTCAGTAATAATTTTTTTGTCGCCGTTTGTGTAGAGAGCATCAACAACTTCGCTCATAGAAACAATTGCACGAGCTGGGAAACCGTATTTTTCTGTAATTACATCGAGTGCGGCTTTTGTGCTGTCTGGAGCTTTTTCTTCGCGGTTCAAACTTACAATTTCACCAACGATTTTAATTCCGCCTTCAGTTGTTTCCTGTGCTTTAATTTTTGGATAGACTTCTTCGATTGATTTTCCGCTGGTTGTTACATCTTCAATGATTACAACTCGGTCTCCGTCTTTGATTTTGTAGCCCAAAAGACCGCCCTTATCTGCACCGTGATCTTTTTCTTCTTTTCGGTCGCAGCAATATTTTACTTCTTTGCCGTAAAGCTTTGAATAGGCAACGGCTGTTACAACTGCAAGAGGAATACCTTTGTATGCAGGACCAAAGAAAACATCAAAATCATCGCCAAAATTGTCGTGAATTGCGTGTGCATAGTATTCACCAAGGCGTGCAAGCTGGCTTCCTGTAACATATCCGCCGGCATTCATAAAGAACGGACTCTGACGACCGCTTTTTAATGTAAACGAGCCAAATTTTAAAACCTGGCATTCAACCATAAAATCAATAAATTCTTTCTTATACTGTTCCATAACCGTATTTTACCGCACACATTCTATTTTATAAAGTGGTTAGCGGAGGTTGAGTTTACTAAACGGTGGTTGAGTTTAGTAAACGGTGGTTGAGTTTAGTAAACGGTGGTTGAG
>CAMHIV010000202.1 GCA_946185185.1 uncultured Treponema sp.
GTGTATACATTTTTTCTTGTCCTTCTTCTTCATCTTCATTTTTTTTTCTTTCCATAATAATTTCAACTCTAGTAGGAAGATTTCTAACACCGTTTTTCCATATTTCTTTATTAAGTTCAGGATCAATTCTGACATCTTTTGTGAGCATATTTCTTTTTTGAGCAAATCCAAAAGCATTTCTTTTAGTTCAATTTCTTTGGTCGAATCAAAATGCAGGTAGAATTTTTGATTTATGCCTTTCCATAGTGTTGCAAGCTTGTCATAGTTTTCTTTTCGGATTTTGACTTTTTCGCTGTCTTTTCCTTTGCTTGCATTTATGCTGACAACTTTTCCTGCCTGCAATGCTGTAAACAATTCAGGATAATTTTCCTTGAATTCTTCAAGATGCTCTTCAATAGGCTCACAGCTAATCGGATCAATGAAATCTTTTACAATTAAATCTTTAAAGAAAGCCTTTGGATCAATCTGTTTCTTTTTTGCATATTCTTCGAGGAATGCTTTTGTAATCCTGAACTCTCTTTCAGCCCCTGCGTTAATTTCAGAAAGCAGCTTTTCAGCAAAGTCTTTTTCCGAGTAGTCGATTATGTAGCGAAGATAAAACTGCTTGTCACTCTGGCGTTCACCAAGTTCATCAACAGGCAGACGCAAACCACGACCAACTTCCTGCAACTTGCTTGTTTCACTTCCACTTGAACGCAGCTTTGCAATTACAAATACATTCGGATTATCCCAGCCTTCTTTGAGTGTCCATTTTGAAAAGATGAATCTTGTCGGCTCCCATTCGCCGTTGTCTTTTTTGATTTTGATGATTTCATCTTTTTTTCGGAGGACTTTATCGACTTCTTCTTTTATCTCTTCGCTGTCCGTGCTGTTATCCTCAGAAAAATAGCCGGCAATAGTTTCGTTCAAATGATTTAATGAATATGCAAGATAATCAGCGTATTCCTTATCTTTCTTCAAGTCAGATTTTTGGTAGTGGACAATCAATGAATTAAGCTTTTCTTTTAATAACCGTTCAAACTCCTGCCGCAAATAACCGTCATTACGGAAAGATTCAATCGAATCAATGAAGAAAAGAGAAAGCGTTTTGATTTTTGTAAGGCTGTTGCAGAAATTTTCATATTCTTTTTCAAAGTGGCGGTCAAGTGCAAGGTTCAGCATTGTAATCTGAAAGGTATCGCTGAAAACTTCGGGATAAAGTGAGTCGCTTTTGTGAAGAATCATTCCGTTGCTCAGTTCAACTTCGGTTTTTGAAATTGAAGAAACATGGATATTTTCAAAGCTTGAATCGATGTTACTCAAAGAATCAGTTTCCTGCAAATCAAAAGTCTTTTTCGTCTGTTCATTCTGGAAACGCACAGTTTTTGCCTCACCTCTTGCTGTGCTGATTTCAAGCACCTTGATTTTTATCTGGTCTTTGATTTTGTCTTCTTCGGCAATGTATTCAACCTGCACGCCTTTTACAAGATTGTTGTTGAACGAAGCGCATGCGCCAAGCGAATACACGACGTTTTCATAATCGATTTTGTCTTTGCCCATTTCTGGGAAGGTTGCGCCGTAGCGGATAATACATTGTGGCTGAATTTTTTCGACGAGAGTTTTGAATGTGCCTTTCGTGCGATTGAACTTGTGCGGCTCATCGATGATTACAAAGGGATTTATACTCTGCAAGACCTTGTATGGATTTGTGAAATTTCCAAGCAAAGTCTGGTCGTATTCAGCATCCATTGTTGCAGCAGAATTTAACATTCCGCTGTTTGTTAAAAGCACGTCAATTTTATTTCCGTTCAAGTCTGTATTTTCCGCAAAAGTCTGAATCGCAGTCGGGAAGGATTTACGCCCTTTGTTTTTCTGTTTTTGTGCATCAAGAACATGAAGGCGTAATTCCGTTCCGTCGTACAAAGACTGCAAATCGCTTTTCATGTATGCAGATTTCAAAAATGCTTTTGCACCTTCTTTTATTGGAACTGTCGGAACAAGCAGGATGAATTTGTTGATTCTATATTTTTGGTGGAGTTCAAACATTGTTTTTGTGTAAACATAGGTTTTGCCGGTGCCGGTTTCCATTTTTATATCGATATTCAGATATTTAGAAGAGGAATCCGTATAATTCTGCCGCAAATTTTCCGGCACTGTGTAGCAGCTGTCCGAAAAACAGTTTGTTTTTTCGCCGTTTTGAATTTGGGCAATGTTTGCTTTTATTGTCGCAATGTCTTCTGTCAGAGAAGGGCATTTTGTTCTTTCCGTGTAAAACTTGGGTTCAATTCCGTCAAAAACATGAAGCACGGCGTTGATTGCGTTTGTTTGGTGCGGTAAGTTCTGTTCAAGTCGCATTTAGTACCTCACAATCGGCTCAAGCGGATTACGGTTTTTAAGCGTTTTAAGATTTGTGGTAATACAGTTGAGCATGTTGAAGTCAAACGAATAGCCGTAGATAAAGATTTTGTCCACAGTAAGCTCCAGACTTTCGATTTTGCGGATAAGTTCTTTGATTGATTTTTCTTCAATCTCGCCCAGAAGATACAGATATTTTCCGATTTTTTCATCGTCCAAAAGATATGCGATGTAGGTGAGCAGGTCAATTTTTTTAGGAACTACATTAAAGCCAAAGCCGTCTTTTATCTGCCAGGTCTGCAAGAGCGTTTTTTCACCAAGGGATTTTACGATGTCGCCGTCACTTGAAATAAGCGCATTCGGGTCAAAGCTTTTGATTTTATCCAGTGTCTCTTTTGGCATGGATTTGAGATAGTAGGTTTTAAATCCCAGGTCAGCGGTAGTGTCTGGATGTTCAGCTTTGATTTTTGCAGCCGCACGGCGGATGCGTTCCCGACCAATCTCATCGATTGTTTTGTAGCCGGCTTTTTCTGCTTCACTGTCTTTTTTTACTGGCTCATCGAGCTGTACCATGATATATTTTATCAACTTCTTATTACCATATTTTTCTTCTTCGGCATTAAGTTGTAATACTGCATCTGCTGTAGACGCACTACCTGAAAAGAAGTCCAAAACAATACAATCTTTATTTGCATTTGAAACATTCAAAATGTTTTTTATTAATTTAGTCGGCTTAGGATTACTGAATATATTTTTATGCTGATTGAACAAAAGTGTCATTTCATCATTACCACCTTGATTATGACCGAATTGCTCATGATTCCACCAGTTTGTAGCGCACTGTCCTTCTTCTTCGCGTTCAAATTGATAATACTTTTTACGCGGCATACCATCACCGTTTTTTGGGAAATATATTCGACCTTCTTTTAGAAAGTCATTATATGTTTTTTCATCTCCCATCCATTCTTCATCTAAAATAATACCTTTTGGAGTCGTTATTTTATACCGAGAACCGGATTGATCTGAACCAACTTTCCATGGTTTACTTGCCCAAGGACCTTTCGAATCATTATCAGGATTAGAAAAATCAGCTGTAACTGCTACTTTACCAACTCCAGCATTTTTGTATGCGAAAGAATTTTTAGCATAAACTAAAATGTGTTCTGCAACTAATCCAAGCATCTTCGTTTTATCATTTGGTTGATTATGTCTTCTTCTCCAATGAATGTGTCCTTCAAAATTCCCTTCACCAAACACCTCATCACAAAGCCGCTTCAAGTTTGCCTGCTCGTTGTCGTCAATACTGATAAAAATCACGCCGTCTTCTCGCAAAAGTTCGCGTGCAAGTGCAAGACGGGGATACATAAAAGTAAGCCATGCAGAATGAGTGCATTTTCCTTTCATGCCGCAAATGCGTTCAGCTTCTTCTTCGCTAACATCAAGTTTTTCTACCAGTTCTTTTGCGGTAAAATCAAACTTATCGTTATAAACAAAATCGTCTTTGCCGGTATTGTAAGGCGGATCGATGTAGATGCATTTTATCTTTTCTGCGTATGAATATTTGAGGTGCTGCAAAGCATCAAGATTGTCACCCACGATGTAGACATTTTCACTATCAGTTTCTGCATTCTTTTCATCAGGCACAATCACAGTTTCACTGTCCAGATTCGACTGATAGTGCGCGTAGCTTTTACCCAGAAAGTTCAGCGTAAAACCTTCTTTTTTAATATCAACTTCGTCCTTGTTCAAAATCTCTGCCAGTTTTTCTATGTCAAAATGTTCTTTTATGATATTCCCGTTTTCGTCTGTGTCGGGCTTTGAAAAGCACTGGGGAAAGTATTTTTTTAACAGAGTAAGTTCCCTGCTGTTTGGGGTAACTGCTTCATTTGCTGTCTGGATGTCGGTTTTCATGATTGGATTCCTTAAAAGTTGTGTAAAACTGTACTTTTACTATAAAAATACGGTTAAACCCACCTTTAATATACAATCGGACAGTTTTGTCCACTTTTAAAGCGTTTTGAACGGGTATTTTGACCGTATGAGTACATATCAAGAAGATTTTATTGAGAACCTGATTTTTTACAGGACACAGAAAGGAATGTCTCAACTGGAGCTATCTGGTATTTGTGACTGTGCAAAAAGCACAATCGGTGGAATTGAATCCAGAAAGAATTTTCCGTCTTTTGAACTTATTCTGAAAATAGCCTACGCGCTGGAAATCCATCCTGCCGATTTGTTCTTGCGAAATGCCAGCCAGAGCCG
>CAMHIV010000203.1 GCA_946185185.1 uncultured Treponema sp.
GTAGTCTTACCATGGTCTACGTGACCAATAGTACCAACGTTCATGTGAGGTTTAGTTCGTACGAACTTCTCCTTTGCCATGTTTGTCTCCTGGCCGGCTTTAGATTTATTGTTTACACCGGCACTTTTTTATTTTAATGTGTTGCACTTTAAACCAGAACACAAATCGTAACAACAGTTACAAAATGCATTCGCAGACACACTTTTATGCAGTTTGAGTATATTTGTTATGTGATTATTCGGACTAGAAAAGTTTAATACTTTCATGATATTCCATCATTTTCGAAATATCTTGGCCGGTAACCACCAAACATTATCAAACGTATAATTTTGATAACCGGTATGGCATCCTGGAGCCTAAGTCTGTACCACAGACCTGTCAAAACCCTAAGATGCCGAGCTATCAATTGTCCCTGCCAACGGCACGAACCACACCATAGGGTCGTAAATCCTGAAAACTGTTTTACCAATTAACTTTACGGACTTACCGGATTTGCTTTCGCAATCCGCCAACAATCAAAGAACCCTTTACCCGCAGACCTAAATCCACGTAGGTTCTAATTTTATACAATTTTTAGAAATAAATTGCAATAGCTTTTTAATTATTTTTTTATACATAAAAAAAGACGCTCTGCAAAAAGAGCGCCTTTTATATAGAAGAATTATTCTACCATCTGAAATGAGCAAAAGCCTTGTTAGCTTCAGCCATCTTATGAGTATCTTCCTTCTTCTTAAAAGCAGAGCCAGTATTGTTGAATGCATCGAGCAATTCAGCCGAAAGTGTATCAGCCATACCATGTCCACTTCTTGAACGAGCTGCATCAATAATCCAGCGCATAGCAAGAGCTTCACGGCGAGCATCACGGATTTCTACCGGTACCTGATATGTAGCACCACCAACGCGGCGTGATTTTACTTCTACTACAGGTTTTACATTATCAAGAGCCTTAAGCAAAACTTCAAGAGGATCCTTTTCTGTTTTTGCCTTAAGTTTATCCATAGCTTCATAGATAATTCTTGTACAAGTTGCTTTCTTTCCGTCAAGCATCATGCGGCTAACGAATTTTGTAACAACCTTTGAGTTATATTTAACGTCTGGCATACATGGACGTTCGATTGATTTCTTATGTCTTCCCATCTTAGTCCTCCATTAAGCCTTTGGTCGTTTTGCACCGTACTTAGAACGGCCGCGTTTTCTGTCTTCAACACCAAGAGTATCTTTTGTACCACGAATAATGTGATAGCGTACACCAGGAAGATCCTTTACACGACCACCACGGATAAGTACTACTGAGTGTTCCTGCAAGTTGTGACCAATACCTGGAATGTATGCAGTAACTTCAATACCATTAGACAAACGAACACGAGCTACTTTACGAAGAGCAGAGTTCGGTTTTTTTGGAGTAACAGTCATAACACGTGTACAAACACCACGTTTCTGTGGGCAGGACTGAAGTGCGGGAGACTTAGTTCTGTTAGCCAATGACTGACGTCCCTGACGAATTAATTGATTGATTGTAGGCATCGCCTATTCTCCTATTTTTATCCGGTCAGCACCCCGGAAGATTTAACTAATAAAGCCTATAAAGATAGGTTTGTCAATTTTATTGAATTCAAAAAATGAATTCAAGAGAATTTTGTTAATTATTTTCAAATTTTAATAAAAAGGCCGTTCCGAAAGCTTTTACTCTCAGAACAGCCTTTCATATTAATCACCTTTTAAAGGCAGATAAATACTAGTCACTGTCTTCGTTTTCAAAAACAGGTTCAATCATAGCATTCTGTTCTGCTTCTTTTTCAAGGCGTCGTCGTTCAAGAATTTCTTCCATCTGAACATCAAGATCTTTATCGCTTGAGTCATAAAGTTTTACATTCTTGTAATTCTTTATACCTGTACCAGCAGGAATCATATGACCAATTGCGACATTTTCCTTGATACCATGAAGTCCATCTGATGCACCTGCAATAGCTGCATTTGTAAGAACGCGTGTTGTTTCCTGGAATGAAGCTGCAGAAATAAATGAATCAACATTCAAAGCTGCCTTTGTAATACCCTGATACATTGGGCGGGCAACTGCCGGCTGACCACCTTCTGCAATTACACGGCGATTTTCTTCATGGAACTTGAACTTATCAACCTGCTGACCAAAGATGAACTTTGTATCGCCAACAGAAACAATTTCAACCTTGCGGAGCATCTGACGTACGATAATACCAATGTGCTTATCATTGATGTTTACACCCTGAGCACGGTAAACCGACTGGATTTCATCCATAAGGTAATTCTGAAGTGCATTTTCACCAAGAATAGCAAGAATATCTGCCGGGTTTGGTGAACCATCACAAAGCTGTTCGCCGGCTACAACTTCGTCGCCATCACGAACGATCATGTGTTTACTTGTTGGAACAAGGTGTGTGTATACATGACCAAATGCATCTTCAACTTCTACAACTCGTTTTGCCTTAGCAATACCCTTGAACTTAACTCGTCCAGAAATCTGAGCAAGTACGCTCTGATTCTTTGGTTTACGAGCTTCGATCAATTCTGTTACACGTGGAATACCACCAGTAATATCCTGTGACTTAGAAGCTTCTTTAGGCAACTTAGCAAGTGTTTCACCAGCTTTAATTGGCTGCTTATCTTCTACCTGAAGAACGGCACCTGCAGGGAGGTAATAACTTCCCATTTCGTTTCCAGCTTCATCAGTAATGAGGATTCGAGGCTGCTTAACATCAAGGTGAAGGTCTGTAATTGTACGAACTGTACTTCCTGTTACAGAGTCATGAGTTTCAGACAATGTTGAACCAGGGATTACATCTTCATAATGGATATAACCGTCGCTTTCAGCAATAATTGGATCAGAATACTGATCGAATGTACCGAGAGCCTGTCCAGCCTTAACAATCTGACCTTCATGAATATTCAATGAAGAACCGTTACTGATTTCTACTTTTACTTCTTTATTTGTAAAGTAAATATATCCGTCACGAATGATAACTTTTCCTGAAACTGGAGCAGTTACATCCTTTCCGCCACGAACAAGAACAGTACTATCTTTAAGAAGACTTACACCATCTTCAATCTTAATCTTATCACCATCTTCAATCTTGATGCTATCAAGAATGCGGATAACTTTCATAGAACCCTTACGAGTAAACAACTGACTGCCGTTACCCATATCAACGCTCTTACCTTTGATTTCAGTGATAATTGCATTGAAGTTCAATACGATGCGGTTATCATCTACAGCCTTTTCAGCAGTACCACCCGAGTGGAATGTTCGAAGTGTAAGCTGTGTACCAGGCTGACCAATTGACTGAGCAGCGATAATACCAACTGCTTCACCAATTTCTACAATCTTGTTGCGTGCAAGGTTCTGACCATAACACTTAACACAGATACCGTGCTGAGCTTCACAAGTAAGAACTGTGCGGAGCTTAACTTTTTCAACACCAGCTTCTTCGATTTTTTCTGCAAGAGCAGTATCGATATAAGAGTTTACATCGCAAATCAACTCACCAGTAATTGGGTGAACAACACGTTCGATTGTGTAGTGACCTACGATTCGATCCTTAAGGTGAACAATAATTTCATCACCATCTTTGATAGCAGCGTAATCAATACCGTTGATTGTTCCACAGTCTTCGTCATTTACAACTACATCCTGAGCAACATCTACAAGACGACGAGTCATGTAACCGGCATCGGCTGTCTTCAAAGCAGTATCGGAAAGACCCTTGCGGGCACCGTTTGATGAAATAAAGTATTCAATTACGGAAAGACCTTCCTTAAAGTTTGACTTAACTGGGAGTTCGATAATTTCTCCACCCGGCTTAGCCATAAGACCACGCATAGCGGCGAGCTGAGAAATCTGTTTCTTAGAACCTCGGGCACCAGATGTGGCCATCATATAGATAGTATTGAAACCATCTTTATCTTTTGCAAGGTTATCATACATGATCTTTGTAAGATCTTCGTTTGTACGAGCCCAGATGTTAGTAACACGCTGGAATCGTTCATCATCAGTAATAATACCCTTTGCATTTTCTTTTACGATCTTTTCTACTTCTTTGTCTGCCTTTTCAATCATTTCCTTCTTTTCAACAGGAACAATGATATCATTCATAGAAAGAGTAGCACCGTAGAATGTAGCGTTTTTATAACCAACAGACTTGATTGCATCAAGCATCTGAACAGTGAGCCATGAACCCTGAGTATGGTAAACATGTTCAATCATTGCCTTAAGAGCTTTATCACCCATCTGTTTATTGATGAATCTAACATCATCCGGCATAGCTTCATTGAATGCAAGTGTACCAGCTGTTGTTTCAATCATGTCACCAACTTTGAAAGCTTTTCCGTCCCATGAATATTTTCCGCCGTCAAAAGAATCTTTTGGAGCGCGAACGAAAATCTTTGCCTGCCATTCAATAGCACCAGTTTCTGCAGCCATACGAACTTCATCAGGAGAAGAGAAATGTTTACCTGTTCCCTTTGCATTAGGCTTGATAGAAGTCATGTAGTAGATACCAAGTACCATGTCCTGAGATGGAGCAACGATTGTGTTACCGTTAG
>CAMHIV010000204.1 GCA_946185185.1 uncultured Treponema sp.
TCTTTCCCTGGAAGCAACTTTTTATCTGCTTTCATTCTTCATTGCAGAATTTCTTGAATTTAAGCAACCTCGCCAGATTAAAGGTTTAAGACTTCTTTTATTTATAATTTCGGTAATATTAATCATGCGCGCCGACAGCTACGACTCTCTTATGGCGCTTTCAATACCAAGCATCATATTTATTCTTGTACATATTTCCTTCGGCGTCGTATTCTGGTTGATTACACTTATTAAACGGGAAAACATTCACAACTCACTATCGCTTATAAACTGCTTTATACCTGTACTCCTTGGAATTATAACCGATATTACAATTCGAAAACTTTACCCGAATAAAGTATTCCCGTTTATCACATTGTTTGCCTGGCATGGAACAATCATAGTCTTGACCTTCCTTATGGCGCGAAGAACTTCAAAAATATTCCGAGAAAATTTAAAGCAGACAAAAGAACTTAAACAGTTAAATGAACACCTCGATGATGAAGTTCGAAAAAGAACCCACGATTTGGAAGATGCAAACTACGAGCTTTCAATTTTGAATGAACGCCTTGAACGGGATAAGCACCGCGCCGACATGGATTTGGAAATGGCTTCGGTTATTCAGAGAAAATTTTTCCCGCAGCCGAACAAAAAATTCAAGGGCTGGCAGATTGCAATTCTCTACGAACCACTTGCAAAGGTTTCTGGAGACCTTTACGACTACTACAACTTTAACAATATATTGAACGGAGTGTCTCTTTTCGATGTTTCTGGACACGGTATTTCGGCCAGCCTCATCACAATGCTTTCAAAAAATATTATTTCTCATATTTTCCAGAAAGGATTCCGACAGCATGAATCTATCGAAAAAATGCTTTATAAAATCAACACGCAGATAATTCGCGAAAAAGGAAATATCGATAACTATCTTACAGGAATCCTGTGCCGCTTCAGCGACTTTAACGAAAACGACGAATGTCTTGCAGAGCTTGGAAACGCAGGTCACCCTTATCCGCTTCATTACGTTGCTTCAAAAAAAGAAGTTCAGACAATCACAGAAGAAGAAGGACAGCTTCATTACGGCGCAATCGGTATGAAGGGAATGGATGTTTCATATCCGGAAATGAAAACAACGTTGCAGGTAGGCGATATACTTGTATTCTACACAGACGGTGTAACAGAATCTTCAAACAAAGAAAACAAACAGTTTGGAATTGAACGGGTAAAAAGCATAATTTCCGCAAACTGTGAAAAATCACCAAACGAAATTTTAAACATTCTTACCTGGGAATTGGCTCAGTTCACAGACGGCAAACCTCTTGAAGACGATATAAGCGTGATTCTTCTTAAACGAGTAAAATCTTCTATTGATTTTGAAAATGAAATCGAAAACGAAGATGAAGAAATTTACGAAGCCAGTGAAAAAGCTCCTGTATACGAAGAACTTGAAGAAATCGAAGAAATAGAAGAGTTAAAATAAAAAAAAGCTGCCAGATATTTTCCGGCAGCCGTTCGATTTATTTAGCTCAAAACCATTTTATCGCTCATTTGGCCTGCAACACTGAATTTTGCAAGCAAATCTTCAACCTTAAGGTTTTTCTTTTCTTCACCACGAACATCGTAAACAACCTTTCCATCCATCATCATTATAAGACGATTCCCGTACCGGATTGCATCCTTCATATTGTGGGTTACCATAAAGGCTGTAAGATTATCCCGGGTTATAAATTCTTCTGTTAATTCAAGAACTTTTTTTGCGGTTTTCGGGTCAAGAGCCGCAGTGTGTTCATCAAGCAAAAGAAGTTTTGGTTTCTGCAGAGTACTCATCAAAAGAGTGAGTGCCTGGCGCTGTCCTCCGGAAAGAAGACCTACTTTTGCATTCATACGGTTTTCAAGTCCCAAATCAAGAAGAGCAAGCTTCTTTTTATAAATTTCCTTTTCTTCTGCTTTTACATACCAGGAAAGTCCGCGTCTTTTTCCACGGCGCATAGCCATTGCAAGGTTTTCTTCAATGCTCATACTAGCCGCAGTTCCCATCATCGGATCCTGGAAAACCCGACCAAGATATTTTGCCCGTTCAAATTCAGGGCGCCCGGTCAATTCAATATCATCAAGAAAAATTGAACCGCTGTCTGTAAAATGAACACCGGCAATTATGTTCAAAAGCGTAGATTTTCCAGCGCCGTTTCCACCGATAACAGTAATAAAATCGCCGTCATCGATTTCAAGATCAACACCACGAATTGCTTTCTTTTCTGTAATGGTTCCCGGATTAAAAGTCTTTGTAATATTTGTAAGTTTAAGCATTTTACTCCACCCCATTCTTAGAATTAGCAAAGGTATTGTCACCGTCTGTGTGAGTTTTTACAGGTCGGTGTCTGGTGTTTTCTTCTCTATCCAATCGCATTCCCGGAAGAGCATGACGACGGCGTTCAATATAATGTTTAAATTCTGGTACAGAAAGGGATGCAGCAACTATCAAAGCGGTCAAAAGCTTTAAGTCTGTTGATTTTAAACCAAGCTGCAAAACTACTGCAATTACGATTCGGTAAATAATTGAACCAAAAACAGAAGAAAGCAGAACCCACCAGAATCCGTAGTGAGCACCAAAAATTACTTCACCGATGATAATGCTGGCAAGACCAACTACGATTGTACCAGTTCCCATTCCGATATCTGCATATCCCTGAGACTGAGCAACAAGAGAACCACTTACGGCAACCATTCCGTTGGAAATCATCAATCCAAGGATTTTAGTAGTATCCGTATTTACACCCATTGCACGAACCATGTGTTCATTGCTTCCGGTCGCACGAATAGAACTTCCGATTTCAGTTCCAAAGAACCAGTACATAAGGGCTATAATCGCAGCTACTACAACAACTCCAACAATAAGTGAAATGTGAGAAGGCTTTGTAATATGCCCGTGTGTAATGCTTTTTACAAGTGTAATTAAGGTCGTGCTTCCTAAAAGCGGAGTATTTGCACGACCCATAATTCTGATATTTACAGAATATAAGGCTATCTGAGTCAATATACTTGCAAGCAGGATATTTATCTTAAGCTTTGTATTCATAAGACCGGTTATAAGACCACAGATTGTTCCCATCACAAAGGAAATTAAAAGCACGAACAGAGGATTAACTCCAAAACGTGTTAGAAAAACTGCTGTAACAGCTCCCCCTGCTGCAAAACTTCCATCTACGGTCATATCGGCAACATTTAAAATTCTAAAAGTAAGATAAACTCCCAAGGCCATCAGTCCCCAGAGTACTCCCTGTGAAACTGCACCTTCCATTGCATTCAGAATCGGCATCATATTCTCCAGTAAATATTATAGGTTTTCAGGAATTGTAATTCCAAGAGTTTTTGCTGTCTCTTCGTTTACGCTCAAATCACATTTTTCAAGATATTCGATTGGCATTTCAGCAGGAGTTGCTTCACCCTTAAGAATTTTAACTGCCATTTTTGCAGTCTGTTTTCCAAGTTCGTAGTAGTTAATTCCATAAGTTGCAAGACCACCAGAAAGAACCATTCCTTCTTCACCAACGATTGTAGGAATTTTGTTTTCGTTTGCAACCTGAGCAACTGTTGCCATTCCGGCAGCAATCATGTTGTCTGTTGGAGCGTAAATTGCATCTACTTTTCCACAAAGGCTTGTAACAACCTGCTGAATTTCGTTTGAGTTTGAAACAGAACCTTCAACATACTGCAAGCCAACTTTTTCGCAGGCAGCCTTTGCAAGTGCAATCTGGAAAAGAGAATTCTGTTCGCTTGAGCAGTAAATAAGTCCAACTTTTGTTGCGTTTGGAACAATTTTTCTGAGAAGGTCAATCTGTGCTTCACAAGGTGTAAGGTCAGAAGTTCCTGTTACATTTGTTCCAGGAGCTGTATTTTTAAGAACGAGTTTTGCTGATTCAGGATCTGTTACAGAAGAAATCAAAACAGGGATATCTTTTGTAATATTTGCAACTGCCTGTGCGGCTGGTGTTGCAATAGCAAAAATAAGATCGTCGTGATCGTTTACAAGTTTTTCTGCGATTGTTACACAGTTAGCCTGTTCACCCTGTGCATTCTGATAATCAATAATAATATTCTTTTTATTTACATAACCTGCTTCTGCAAGTCCATCCACAAAGCCCTGGTAGTTCTTATCCAAAGCAGGATGTTCTACAAGCTGGATAATTCCAATTTTAAGTTTCTTTTCTCCAGACGCACCATTCTTTTTACATCCAGAAAATGCAGCAACCATAACTAATGCAAGTGCTGCTGAAATAATTTTTTTCATTATCAAATCCTCCAAAAAAAATAATGAGTGTATTCTATTATAAAGTTCTTATTTTAAGGGTGCAAGTATAATACACTTATATGCTCCACTTATATTGATAAAATTCTGTAACTCTCTAGCAATTATGTTTTTTTCAATATAGAATCACAACTATGAAAAAATTATTATCTGTTTTTGTTTTTGGAATCTTTTTTCTGCTTGCAGGATGCAACTCAGTACCGGAAATTCCTACTGACCTTTCATATAACCAGCTTATTCAGTTAGGACAGGATTCAATTGAATTTGCAAATTACAAAGCCGC
>CAMHIV010000205.1 GCA_946185185.1 uncultured Treponema sp.
TGTAAGAGTATCACCGCGGACATTCTGCTTAAAAAGTGAAATAAGTCCTTCAAAAATCAACTGATTCTGAAGACTGTAAAATCTATCCGGACGTAACTTTGTAACAACATCAGACATGGAATCCCAATCCAAAAGGATTGCACCAAGAGTAGCCTGTTCTGCATCAAGATTATGAGGTGGAACTTTGTCGCTTAATTCAATATCCATAGTCTTTTCAGTATATAACAAATAAAAAAAAAAGGCGATAACCCTAAAAAGAATCATCGCCTTCTTCAAAAGCTATTTTAATTAATTTCTAATTACTCAGCTTTTTCTTCTTTTGCAGCAGGTTCTTCAGCTTTCTTTTCAGCAGCTGGAGCTTCACCGTTGCGTTCCTGAGCCTTAACAGCAACCTTTACTTCTGCTACAGCAGCTTCGTAAAGTTTGATTGTTGCGTGGTAGTTACCAACAGACTTGATTGCAAGACCAGGGATTTCAATGCGCTTTCTTTCGATTTCGAAGCCCTGTTTTGCCAATGCTTCAGCAATAACAGTAGCTGTAACGGCACCGTAAAGTTTTCCGTTTGAACCAGCTGGCATTTCGATAACAAGTTCTGCACTTTCAAGCTTTTCTTTAAGACTGCGAGCGTTCTGGCGTTTAACTTCCTTACGAGCCTCGATTTCAGCCTTGCGTGCTTCGAACAAAGCAGCAGTTGTTTCGTTGTATACTACAACAAGATTTCTTGGAAGAAGATAGTTGCGGGCGTATCCGTTAGCAACGTTCTTTACATCACCTTCTTCACCAAGGTGTTTTACATCTACATTAAGAATAACTTTCATTTTTCAAGCTCCTCTTGATATTTAGAATTCCAGCGTCACCAGGAGTTGGATCGCCGGAACAAGTTTTTTTAGTGTGTCAAAATGCTTGCGCATTTTTTCGATTTAGATGCTTACTCTGCAACGTATGGCAAAAGGCAGATTGCTCTTGCTCTTTTGATTGCGCCAGAAAGTTCGCGCTGGTGTTTTGCACAAGTACCAGTGATGCGGCGTGGCAAAATCTTACCGCGTTCTGTTGTGAAGCGGCGAAGACCGTCTGCGTCTTTGTAATCGATTTTTGCTTTGTTTGCACAGAAACGGCAAACCTTCTTACGGAAGAAAGTCTTATTCTTTGCACGACCACCGTCTTTTGCTTCGTCGTCGCGACCTTCTGTTTCTACAGAAACAGCCTTCTGAACTGCTTCTTTTTCTTCATACATATCTTTTGTTTCTTCTGACATAAATTACTCCAAATTAGAAAGGAATATCTTCAGGGAAATCGTTTCCGACACCGCCAAACGAATCATTTCCAAAGCCACCCATAGATGGAGCAGGCTCAGGATTAAAATCAGGTCTAGGCTGGAATCCACCCGATGCACCCCCGGCAAAGTTACCAGAACCTTGTCCGCCATCGCTTCTTCCGCCTAAAAGCTGAACGTTATTAGCAACAATTGAAACACGGGAAAATTTCTGTCCGTCTTTTTCCCAGCGATCCTGTTTCAAATAACCGTCAACAGCAATCTGCTTTCCTTTGGTCAAGTAAGGCTTTAAGTTTTCAGCCTGTTTTCCCCAAATGGTAACATCAAAGAAGTTTGCTTCTTCGACCCAGTTTCCGCTTGCAGAATCTTTTCTACTGCGGTTCACGGCGATGCTTACGTTTGCCCTAGCCTGACCATTTCCAATATAGCCGAATGAACGTTCGTCATTCCCTACATCTCTTGTGATTCTACCGACTAAAACAACGTGATTAAGATCTGTCGCCATTATGTTACCCCTGTTGATTCTTATTTTTCTTCGAGTTTTACGAAGAGGTATTTAAGAAGGTTTGTCTGAATCTTAAATGCCTTATCAATTTCTGTGATTTTTCCAGGATTAAGTTTAAGTGTGAACAAGATAAAACGACCACGTTTTTCCTTGTTTACTTCGTATGTAAGGTCGCGATCACCGAAAAGTTTTTCTTCTTCGATTTCTGCACCAAACGATGTAAGTGTGTTGCGTACTTCTTCAGTAGCTTTCTTTGACTTTTCTTCATCAAGTGGGAAGATAGTCATCAATTCGTACTTTCTCATTAGTATCTCCTTATGGACATATGGAAGCTCATACCGAGCCTCAAGGGGTGTTCTTGCAATATAAAGAAAATCGGCCCGAGAGTCAATAACACAATCGAATTCTTGACCCTTTTTACACCATACTACTATAATGGAAACATGAATAAAAAATATGTTTTTCTGATTTCATTATTTTTCCTTTTCACAGTTAGCGGCATATTCGCAGCCTCAAAAGCAAAAAAATATGATGACCTGCTTAGAGAAGGAAGCGTAAAACAATTAACTGAAGCACTTTCAAAAGACAATGAATTTTACAGAATGACATTCGGACCAGAACGAAACAATATTCTTATGCAGGCTCTTAAATATGACCGCCCATACGAAATCATCAGACTGGTTTCTCAATCAGGAATCAGAATTAATTCCAGAAATAAAGAAAAAATGGACGCAGTAATGTTTGCCTGCGCCTACTCCAGCAAAAGAAGCGTAATCCGCTACATCGTAAAACGTTCAACAAAGCCGGAAGAAATCAAAGAGCGACTTACCTCTTCAAGACTGACAGGAAAATCTCCAGAAGAATACGCCCAGGAAAATCCAAGTCCGGTTGCATTAAAAACCGTTCTCGAACTCATCGGAAAAACACCTGACCAGGGTGATATTCCTGATGAAACTGAAAATGAGGAAGCAAATCCTCAGGACGAAAATGAAGTGTCAGAAGAAACTGAATCAGAAAACCTGGAAAATTCAGAAAACGCAGAAGATACTCAAAATCCTGTTGAAGAAGAAGCGGAAGAACCCCAGGAAGAAAATCTTCCGGCTTCAGAAACAATTAATTACAGCAAAGTTTATCTTTTTGATTACGCCCCACAGGACGAAGAAATTTTCCCGGAAGAAACAGAAGATGATGAACTTTACGCAAAAATCGATAATCCGGATCAGAAAGACAAGTTAGACCGAACTCTTCTCATGCTTGCCGCAAAAGACGGAAATGACTGGGAAGTAAAATCGCTTTTAAAATCAAATGCAAAATTGAACCTTAAGGATAAAGATGGCTGGACGGCTCTTATGTACGCCGTACGATATCAGAATAATATCGAGCTTGTAAAAAATCTTGTAGAAAATGGAGCCGATACAAAAATCTTAAACAAATACGGTTCTTCAGCACTTCAAATTGCAGCAGCCTACTCTAATAACCCGGCAATAATCAAATATCTTATCGACTGCGCTCCTGATGCTTCTGCAGAAATTTTCAAATCCTTCATTTTTTCGATAACAGCCGGAGGAAATAATCCGGTGACACAGATTGGAAAACTAAAGATTTTCATAGAACATGGCGTACCTGTAAACCGTTTCTACGAAGGAAAAACTCCTCTCATGTATGCATGTGAATACGGAACAACAACAGAGCTTATCAAAATTCTTTTGGAAAACGGCGCGCTTGCAAAGGTTCGCACAGGAACTGGCAAAACAGCATTTGATTTTGCCCAGCTTAACACACATCTTGAACACGATGACATTTACTGGTCATTAAATGAGCGCTAGGAAAGCATATGAGAATCACAGGTGGAAAACTAAAAGGAAGAATAATAAAATGTCCGGACGGCGTAATTCGTCCTGCAATGGACAGAATGAGGGAATCAGTTTTTGCGATTCTTGGAGACCTTTCCGGAAAAAGCTGGCTTGATTTATTCAGCGGCTCCGGAACAATTGCAATAGAAGCAGTAAGCCGGGGTGCAAGCCAGGTAGAACTCTGCGAAAAAGACAGAATTAAAGTTGGGACTGTCCTTGAAAATGTAAAAGTCACTGAAAAAGAATGTGGCGTAAAAATTCAGTGTCACTTTATGCCCGTTGAATATTTTATCAAGAGATGCAAAAGTCAGTTTGATTATATATTCTTTGATCCGCCGTTTCCCTACAAGTTTCATGAACAGTTAATTTTAGAAGCCGACAAAAAAAGCATCCTAAAACAAGATGGAACTATCATGGTTCATCGCCCGGAAGAACATTTTATGCCTGACCAGATAGGAAACCTGACTCGTTTTGATCAAAGAGTATACGGCCGCTCTATTGTTGACTTCTACGGTTACCGTTAAAAAGCATTTGACAATTCGTTTTTTAGCGTTATATTTAAAGTTGGATTTATTTAAAAAAAATAGATTCTAATCTGCGTTTCAAGAGAAGAAAATGAAAGATTCCATACGGGAACAGATAAATCAAAAGCACCCTCAGGACGGATTTATAAAGGTAACCGATAATCCGGTAACTTCGTTATCTTTGGAACAAAAAGTAATACTAAACAGAAAGGGAAATATTCTTTTTAATCAGGGTGATATCGAAAGTGCCCGACGCATTTTTATAACAACAGGTTATTCTGACGGTCTTACCCGTGTTGGCGATGAATATGCCGAAAAAAAAGAAACGCTTAAGGCACTAAAACTATATATTCTTGCTCATAATAAAGCAAAAGCAGAACCAATCTATGAGAAAATGGCTC
>CAMHIV010000206.1 GCA_946185185.1 uncultured Treponema sp.
TTATGTACAAAATCTGAATATGGCAGAGTGATTCAAAGAAACGGGCACTGGCTTGAACAGAAAGCAAAAGTAAAAGAACTTCTTTCTAGTGAAGAATATAAAACTCTTATGAAAAAGCGTTCTACTGAATGTGAAACTGTCTTTGGTCAGACAAAAGGCAATTTAGGCTTCAGGCGATTTCATCTTCGCGGAAAAGAAAAAGTTGGAACTGAATGGGGATTACTGATGCTGGGATATGATTTCAAGCAGTTGATTCGATTAATAAACGCCTAAGAAAAAAAACAATAAACGAAAATCTACAAAATTCATTTAAATATAAAAAAGGCTGTCCTTTTTGAAGTCTTTTAATAACTTCTAGGACAGCCCCTTTTTTAACGCATTTTCTATTTTAGGCATGTACCGTAGCATGTGCAGTAGCTGTAGCAGGACTGGGCAGCCGTTCGAGTTTTCATGGTTTTGCGTAGCAAAATTAAACCGACATAACAGCTTTTGCCAGCTGGTCGGCGCATGAGGTTGGGCGGCGGCCGCAGGTGTTGCCCGCTAACTTGGCGGCGATGTCTTCGGCTTTCATTCCGTCTACGAGTTTTGCGACTGCTTTAAGGTTTCCATTGCAGCCGTTTGTGAAAACGATGTTTGTTACAACTCCGTTTTCGTCTTTGTCAAACTGTATCTGAGTTGCGCAGGTGTTTTCGGTTTTGTAAGTGTGTGTCATAGTTTGTTCTCCTTTTCAAAAATTATTTTTCAAGTTCCCGTTTTATGTAAGCTTCAAGCTGTTCTGGTGTATCAGTCGGGGCAAATCGTTCTGCAACACTTCCGTCCTTTGATACAAGGAATTTTGTAAAATTCCACTTGATGCTTGAATTGATTTTACCCTTTTTCTGGCTTTTTAGATAGACATAAAGTGGATCTGCATCTTTTCCGTTTACATTGATTTTTGCAAACTGAGGGAAAGTGATTCCGTATCGACCTGTGCAGAAAGAATGGATTTCTTCGTCGCTTCCCGGTGCCTGGTGGGCAAACTGGTTGCATGGAAAATCCAGAATCTCTAGTCCCTGGGCCTGATATTTTTCGTATAAATCCTGAAGTCCGTCATATTGTGGCGTAAAGCCGCAGCCTGTTGCTGTGTTTACAATTAATAAAACTTTACCCTGATAAGTTTTGAGGCTTACATCCTTTCCCTCTGCTGTTTTTACTGAAAAGTCATAAATATTCATCTTTTTACTCCTGTTGTTTAAGATTAAGTTGTATACAATCTAATTTCGCTTTGAAATATATATTAATGTGTTGTGTTTGTCAATTAAATTGTGTAAAATTAATTTGTATGAAAGATTTTGAACCTTTATGCCTTGATAACCAGCTTTGTTTTGCTCTTTATGTCTGCTCAAAAGAAATTATAAGAAAATATCAGCCTTTGCTTGAGCCCCTGGGACTGACTTATACTTCCTATATAACTTTAATGTGCCTGTGGGAAAAAGATAATGTTTCTGTAAAAGAGCTTGGAAAAAAACTTTTTCTGGATTCCGGGACTCTTACTCCACTCTTAAAAAAAATGGAAGGGCAGGGGCTTGTTTTGCGTACCAGAAGTAAAAAGGATGAACGGACTGTTTTTGTTACATTGACAGAAGAAGGTAAGAATATGAAAGAGAAGTGCAGGGATATTCCTTCTAAGATGATGTGCAGTTCTGTGTTTGATAAAGAAAAACTAATATCCCTTATGAATAACCTTCATGAGATAATGAATAAATTTTAATTTTCTTTGCCTTTAGAGAAGATAAAATTCAATATTCTTTAATTTTTCCTTCATTTCCTCATCTCTTGTAATCATAAAAATTGTTTCGTTTAAATCACACCCAGTGCACCAGTAGTCAGGGTAAAGACCTGTGCCTTCGCCATGCCATTTTTCGTTTTCCTTTATGGTTT
This sequence comes from uncultured Treponema sp., assembly GCA_946185185.1. Classification (GTDB taxonomy): domain Bacteria; phylum Spirochaetota; class Spirochaetia; order Treponematales; family Treponemataceae; genus Treponema_D. The sequence goes on from CAMHIV010000206.1 coordinate 1,921, forward strand.
CGTTTGTGGCAAAGCTTGTGTGAATTACGATTTTTGAGCAGGGAAGCTGCACATCGATTACATTCCAGTATTCTGCCATTCCGTAGGTGTTTTCCCCAAGGACGAATACATTTTCTTCCCCAAGAATGTGTTTTGCGTAAAGCGTAGTAAATTCACCGGCGCTTGCGGTATTTCTGTCATTTAAAATTATCAGTTTTCCCTTGAACCGGGAAGGTTTTGAAAACAGTTTTGAAGGCTGTAAAATATTTTTTGTTACGACTCGTTCGCTATTGGTTTTCGACTGCTCTAAAAAGCTCGCATATTTGTTTCTGTCCAGGAGGAGATTTCTTGATTCATAAATATCCCGTGCAACTTTGTAGTAAGCCGGAGAGTTTATCTGTTTCCGTACAAAAAATGACTGGTTGCTCCAGTCGTCAAGATTTTCAAGAAGCCGGCCTGTGTCTGCTGGTTCGTGATTGTTCCTAAGGCAGAATAAAAATGCCGCCGCGTAAGTTGCGTTTCCTCCGTTGTTTGCCCGCATGTCCAGAATGATGTTTTTCTTTCCGTTGTATTTTTTTCCAAGTCTAATGTATTTATCAAAGATGATTTCGGATGCTTTCCGGCTTGGAGCATTGATATCCGGAAGCATAAAGTCGTTTAATTCGATGTAAGCGCTGTCCTTTGTAGAAAATTCCTTGAATTTCATGTTGTTCCGCCACTCAATTGCAGTGTCCTGTTTTACTGATACCGGAATTTCAGATCCGTTGAAAGAAAATGAGGCCGTAAAAGGTTTTGTATTTTCTTCCGACATGATGCCGACTCTGTAAATGTCCTTTCCTTTTACAGGATAGTTGAAAAGATAATCCGCGCTTCCAGTGTAGATGTCGCCGGGGTTTATGCCGACACTTTCGCTTTCGGTTACTGTAAAGGTGAGGGAAGTTGCGTTTTCTGCGGAAGAAGCGTTTTTGACTTTTCCGGAATCATTCTTCCGCACATAAATATCGCTCCAGGCACAGATTTTTTTTGTTGACAGACTGTTTGCATCCCTAAAATGGTTTAAAAAGAAATGAGAATCGTTTATGTAGGGTTTTAAGCCTTCTAAAATCGCAAAATAAAAGTCCCGGGAATTAATTTCCTTTGAACCGGTAAACTTTTCCTGAACTTCCGAACGGAATTCTTCTATAACAAAACCTTTTTCCAGCATGTCTTCGTAGCCCGCATAACCGGTATTCAAAAGATAGCAGAGATGTGTCAGGTCTTTTTCAAACTCGTCGCGGGTGAGGCTTGTCTTGATTTTTTCATACCGCCCGTATTCAAGCTCAAGATAATCGCATGGTTCCCTCTTAATGATTTCCGGTTCCTTTGCAAAAAGAAGGTTTTCAGAGAGAAAAGAGATAAAAAATATACTGAAAAGTGCAAGAACGGTTTTGTTTCGTAAAACTTTTTTCATTTGGTAAACTCCATTTTTGTGATTTGGGAATTTTAGCATGAAAAACAAATAAATGAAAATACGCAAAGCGATAAAAATAAAAAGGCCGTCGCAAATGAATCTGTTTTCCCTCCCATCTTCTATAACCCGCCTGATTTCGTTATAATTTCCCCATTATGGCTAAGATACAGATGAAAAATGCAATCGCTGAACTTGACGGCGATGAGATGACTCGTGTTTTGTGGAAGGTTATTAAGGATGAACTCCTTTTGCCTTATGTTGATTTAAAGACTGAATACTATGACCTTGGTCTTAAAAATCGTGATGATTCAGATGATAAGATTACTTACGAAGCAGCAGCTGCAATCAAGCGTCTTGGAGTTGGCGTAAAGTGTGCAACAATTACTTCTAACGCTGCCCGCATGGAAGAATATAAACTTAAAAAACTTACTCCGTCACCAAACGGAATTCTCCGCGGTGAACTTGACGGAACAATTTTCCGCGCACCAATTTTTGTAAACAACATTAAATGTAACGTTACAAGCTGGGAAAAACCTATTGTTCTTGGCCGCCACGGTTACGGCGATGTTTACAAAAACTGCGAAATCAAAACTCCATGTGCCGGAACTGCAGAACTTGTTTTCACAGGTGAAGACGGAAAGGAAATCCGCAAAACTATTCAGGTAATGAAGGGACCTGGAATCATTCAGGGAATTCACAACCTGGACGCTTCTATCGAAAGCTTTGCCCGCTGCTGTTTTAACTATGGTTTGGACCAGAAAATCAGCGTATGGCTTGGAACAAAAGATACAATTTCTAAAACTTACGACGGAAACTTCAAGGCAATTTTCCAGCGTGTATTTGACGAAGAATTCAAATCTAAGTTTGAAGCAGCCGGAATCGAATATTTCTACACATTAATCGACGATGCTGTAGCCCGCGTAATGAAGTCTAAGGGCGGTTTCCTTTGGGCTTGTAAGAACTACGACGGAGATGTTATGAGTGACATGATTGCCTCTGCCTGCGGAAGCCTTGCAATGATGACATCTGTTCTTGTTTCTCCAAACGGTGAATTTGAATACGAAGCAAGCCACGGAACAGTTCAGAAGCACTATTACCGCTACCTTAAGGGTGAAAAAACTTCTACAAACCCTG
>CAMHIV010000207.1 GCA_946185185.1 uncultured Treponema sp.
CCAGCTTTTTACGCTGCGTTCTGCCGCATTGGTCGAAAAAGTTGCTTCAGGATATTTTATAAAGTTTATAGAGTTAATAATAATGAATAGAACCACACTGTAGATTACTCAAACTCTTCCACATCCCGAAAACTCACCTTCTTCCTGTCATTGCGCTTTTTCATCCCCTTCCCGCCGGAAGTTTTCTGCCGTAAGTCCCCGTTAGTCAAAACTGAAATAGATTTCTCACTAGACTGGCGACGCTTTTTGGCATCCCCATCCAGCAGTTTCCACGAATCTTCTTTCTTAATCAAAATATCATTCGCGCTGTTAAGATGAAGTGCATAAGGCAGCCCATTGTTTTCTCCAAGATATTCAATGCAAACTTCCAGATCTTTAAGACAGATTCCGGCTTTATTCTTACCGGAAATTTTTGCGTTTTCTCGAACCTTCTTTGCGAGGTTTGCTTCTGTTATCAGAGACTTGTCTTTCATCTGCTCAAGGGCAGTTACTATTTCTTTTTGAATTGGTGTTAAATCAGTCATCTAAAAGAGTTCTCCGTTTTTCATAAGTTCTGGCATATTTTTATGAATAATGCCATTTCGATGCTGAATTGGATCGTTTCGAGTCAGAATGTATTTTGGAAAATTATCTTTTATTGTTTCAAGAGGTTTGTATTCTCGTTCCTCAGTTTCAGTACTTGCCATCATAGTCATGCATACCTGAATATAACTGTAATCACTGTTATTTTTGCGGAGAATAAAATCGCATTCAAGCTTTCCTATACGTCCTACACTAACAGAGTAATTATTACCTCTTGCATAAATGTATGTAAGATTTTCCATAACAGGACCATAATTAATACGGTTATCTGTATTTGTAGCATAATAAAATCCTAAATCTGAGAGATAATACTTTTTTTCTCCAGAAATTGATTTTCTGGACTTTAAATCAAAACGTTCACATTCATATAAAACTTTTGAATCACAGAGAATCTTTATATAACGGTTTAAAGTCTCACGTTTAATTCTAATGCCGGACTTTTCTAAATCTGAAAGAATATTTGTGAGACTCGTTGTTGAACCAAAATTATTAATAAGGTACTGTTGAACTTTATTAAAGACAGATGTATTTTTTACCTTTACACGGCGTTTAATATCTTTTTCGAAGATTTCAGTAATTACGCTGGAAATGTAAGTTCTCTTGTCTTGAATCGAATCAAATTGAACAGCCTTAGGAAAACCTCCTTCAATAAGATAGTTATCAAATTCTTCCAGCAGATTCGAACTAACATTCTTTTTAAAGAACTTTTTCATTTCGAGATACTCATTGAAATTCAAAGGAAACATTTCAAACTCAATATAGCGGCCTGTCAGTTTCGTAATCAATTCACCACTTAAGAGATATGAATTTGATCCTGTTATAAAAATTGAAAACTCACCGTCATCGCGGTATTCGTTTAGAACTTCCTCAAAATCTTTAACATTCTGAACTTCATCAATAAAAAGATATTTTAAACCTGAGGCCTTTGAGTTTTCATCAATAAGTTTTTCAAGTTGTTCTGGAGTTTTTACACTTCTGTATCCGCGTTTATCCAGATTAAGATAGATGATATTCTCTGCAGCGATTCCTTTTTCTGAAATTTCATCTGCAATAGTTTGCATAAGGCTGGACTTCCCGCAACGACGAACTCCAGTTATTACCTTTATAATTTCTGCTTCATCGTAAAAACCACGTATTTTTTGCAAATAGGATTCGCGCTTGTAATATTTCATTTTCACCTCATTTTCAACAAAATTATATGCAAAATACACGTTATTTGCAAGTTATCGGGGTATATTTTTACATTTTAATAAATATTACCCCCATAACCACCTTTCATTACTTCAAAGTAGATTCCCACGTGACTATATTTTTCTGTTGTTTCGATAATAGCTTTTGATAAGTCAGATATAGAAGCAGGCGATACATTCACTGTTATGTCACAGAACATGTACTCGTCTGTATCTTCCGGGTAATTCAGGTCAAAAGAAACAGTGTATTCTGTTGTGCTTTCAGAAGAAGGATTTTCATTCTGATTTCCGTCGTCTGCTGTATAAATCTGCTTCTTCTTCTCTTCAACCATTTTTACGAACCATTCCCCATGCCATGATAACAACAACCATCGTACGGATCGCAGTAGCCAGATTCGATCCGACACCTTCAATTCCTATCTTTGCCAATATTGATGTCAGTGCGGCAAAGATTGCCGAACCAAGCGCTAATAAAAACCACATAGTGATACTCCTTCAAATTCCGGGTCGTCTTAGTCTATTATACTGGAATATAAACATTCCATCTAAATGTTAAGATATGGGGATAATTAAAGCTCAAGCCCCATCAGTTTATCTTCTTCAGATAGAAATACTTGCTCAGCTTCGGATTCTTGTCTTTTCGAACAAATTCCAATTTATAACCAAGTTTTTTATAAAACTCCGGCGCCTGGAATCCGAATGTAGTAAGTGCTATTTTCTCATAGCCCTTCCCTCTATATGCATCCTCAACAGCCGCAACAAGTTTACTTCCAACGCCCTCTCTTCTGTAAGCCATTCCAACAATCAGATCCCCAATATGCACCTCATTGTAGTATGCTCTACCGGTGATAACTCCGGCAATTTTGCCTTTATCTTCTGCCACAAAACAAAATTCTTCAAAGTTAAGTGTTACAACGCAATCGGTAGCATACTGCGAAAACTCTACGTTTATGAATTCGCCAATTCTGTCATTCTCCACAACTCGCTTGATTTCCAACTTTTTTCTCCCTTCAATCAGATAAACTGAAATATAACCTACTATCCCGACAAACTCGAATTTATACGTGTGAAAGCTCAATCTCATCAAGGCCATCGGCGATTGCATGGATTCTACCTGTTTCCCGAAATCCCATTCTATGATACAGCCGTTTTGCATCAGTGTTGTTTTCGAGTATCCACAGAGTGGGCGTATCAGCGCATTGCGCAGCAGCGAACTGCAGCAGCTTCGTGCCATAGCCCATGTTCTGTTTGTCCGGGAGAATATAAAGGTCTTCAATCAGACTTTCTTTTACCGAAACAATGCCAACCGGACAATCATCAATCAGCAGAAAGAATTTGCTGCCGTCCTTCATTTTATTTTGAATATATTCCCGCTGTCTTTCAGCCGTGTGCATCTCGACAAAATCAGGCGCACAGAAAGAACGATGTGATTCCTTCCAGGATATTGAATGGATGGTTGCAGCTTGAAGAAGATTTGTTTCATCTACAAGTATTATCACACTTACCTCCACAAATGCCGATTTGTCTTAATCTATTATCCTAAAATATAATTATATACCAGTTTTATCATAATTTCATCTGTTCCCTTTGCCTTGATTGCATTTATGCGGCATTCCATTTATTTTTACTTCCATGCCAAAGGTAACGATACAAAATATCTCTACCAGCTGGATCAAAAAAAACTGTCCGCCGACCGAACAGGAAATCTCGTGACCCTCAGGATAAACGACGGCGTATGGAAAATGGACTTGCTGCTTTCGCTGGATAAGTAATCTACTCTGCTTCTTCTTCCACACCCCATCGCTGGTATGCACTGGCCAGAATTGCTCCGGAAATATTGTGCCAGACAGAAAAAATTGCCCCGGGAACAGTTGCCATGGAAAGGCTGGGAAAGGCCGTTGCCGCAAGGCTTGTCGCCAGGCCTGAATTCTGCATTCCGATTTCGATTGAGAGAGCCTTTATTTTTGGCGGGGTGAGGCGTAAAATCTTTCCGAGTCCAAAACCGCAGCCAAAGCCAAGAATATTGTGCAAAATTACAACCACAAAAACGATAGCACCGGTTGAAAGAATTTTTGCTGAGTTATTGGCAATGATGGTCATAAGAATCAGGCAGATTGCAGTTACAGAGACAAGTGGCAGGATTTCAACGAGTTTTTGAATGAATTTTCCAAAGAATTTATTGATGAGGAAACCCAGTCCAATCGGAATGATTACGACTTTTACGATTGAAAGGAACATGGCAAGCGCATCCACATGAACGGTAGTTTTTAAAAGAAGATAAGTGATTGCAGGAGTAAGAAGAGGCGCTAGCAGTGTGTTTAGGCTTGTCATTCCCACAGAAAGGGCAAGGTCACCTTTGGAAAGATATGTGATTACATTGCTTGCAGTCCCGCCCGGACAGGTTCCAACAAGAATAACGCCAGCCATAAGAGCTGCATCGAGGCCGAAGATTTTGCTCAAAAGAAAAGCAAGTGACGGCATGATGATAAACTGTGCCAGACAGCCGATAAAAATGTCTTTTGGTCGGGTAAAAACCAGCTTGAAATCTTCAATGCGAAGGGTAAGCCCCATTCCGAACATGACAATCATCAAAAGGAAATTGACCCAGTTCAAAGGAATCCATAGGCCGGTTTTGGGAATGAAAAGAGCCAGAGATGCAAGGATGAGAACAATAATTCCCATGAATTTTCCAACGAAATTACTGATTT
>CAMHIV010000208.1 GCA_946185185.1 uncultured Treponema sp.
CAGCTTTGATTTTTGGAATAACAAATCACGGAACAATCTGTGCGTGGCGAAAGAACTAAGGTCAAAATACAATGTTTCAGATTTAACAAAACTTACAGATTTGCCAAGAAGTTCATTTTATTACTCAGAAACGCATCTGAAACAGGATAAGCACAAGGAAGAGCGAGAACTAGTCCAGAAGATTTATCATGAAAATAAAGGGCGCTATGGCTACAGAAGGATTACTTTAGAGTTTAGAAACAAAGGTTTTACAACAAACCACAAATTAATTCAGAAACTGATGCATGAAGAACGTATTGTGTGTAAGGTCCGCCAACATAAATACAATTCATACAAAGGCCAGGTTGGAAAAGTGGCTCCAAATCTCTTGAGCCGGAATTTCACTACAACAAAATCAAATGAGAAATGGGTTACGGATGTTACTCAGTTTAATCTGTTTGGCACAAAGCTCTATCTTTCTCCAATTCTCGATTTACATGACCAGTCACTAATCAGCTGGAATCTTTCAGAAAGTCCGAATTATGCCCAGACGGTCGATATGCTTGAAAAGGCATTTGGACAAATTCCTGACGGAACCAATTTGATTCTTCATTCTGATCAAGACTGGCAGTATCAGATTAAAAGAGAATTAAGGTTAAATTAAAATGACTGACTCCTTTAAAGTTTAGGAATCAGTCATTAAAATCATCCTAGTTAAAGTGTCCAATAATTGGGGTGCACTTCAAAACCACCGCCTTATTTATCCCTATTAGCTTTTATCCCTTAACTACAAAGTTTACGAGCTTGTCTTTTACGACAACGCACTTAACAATTTCTTTACCGTCAAGGAACTTTTTAGCATCTGGGTTAGCCTGAGCTGCGGCTTTGAGTTCTTCGTCGCTTGTGCCAGGAGCTGCCTGGAACTTGCCGCGGAGTTTGCCGTTGACCATAACGACGATTGTCTTTTCAGAATCAACTGTCCATGTTTCGTTAGCTTTAGGCCACTGAACGTAGGCGATTGTATCCTTGTTTCCAAGTTTTTCCCAGAGTTCTTCACCAAGGTGAGGAGCGTATGGAGAAAGAACTTTTACAAAGTCAGACCAGATTGCAGTAGGAATTGTTTCAAGCTTTGAAAGTTCGTTCATGAAAATCATCATCTGGCTGATGGCTGTGTTGAAGTTTAAGGTTGCTGTATCTTCTGTTACTTTTTTGATTGTCTGGGCAAATACCTTGCGTGCCGACTTAAGCTTGTCGTCAAGGTCGCCGTTCAAATCAATGTCTGCCATCGGCTTTTCACTTATTGTCCATACTTTTTCAAGGAAGCGGTGAATACCAACGATTCCCTGGGTTGACCAAGGCTTACTCATTGTAAGAGGACCCATGAACATTTCGTACATGCGGACAGAATCTGCGCCGTATGCCTTGATTTCGTCATCAGGATTTACAACGTTTTTGAGGGACTTACTCATTTTTGCAACAATCTGTTCAAGCTTTTCGTTTGTTGCTTTTTCATAGTAGTTACCATCTTCACGCTGTTCAACTTCATCAACAGGTACAAGTGTCTTGTTTTTTCTCTGGAAAGCGAAAGAAGTAATCATTCCCTGGTTTACAAGGCGCTGGAAAGGTTCTTTTGTAGAAACTACTCCAAGGTCGTAAAGTACTTTGTGCCAGAATCGTGCATACAAAAGGTGAAGAACTGCGTGTTCAGCACCACCGATGTACAAATCTACCGGCATCCAGTATTTTTCTGCTTTTTCTGAACAGAACTGTTTTTCGTTCTTTGGATCAAGATAGCGCAGGTAGTACCAGCAGCTTCCGCCCCACTGAGGCATTGTGTTTGTTTCACGCTTTGCAGCTTTTCCGCACTTAGGACATTTGCAGTTTACCCATGAATCGATTGCTGCAAGAGGGCTTTCGCCAGTACCTGTAGGCTGATAGCTTTTTACTTCAGGGAGTTTTAATGGAAGTTCTTCTTCTGGAACTGGAACTGTACCGCAGTCAGGGCAGTGTACAAGAGGAATTGGTTCTCCCCAGTAGCGCTGGCGGCTGAATACCCAGTCCCGGAGCTTATAGTTTATAGCCTTGCGGCCGATTTTCTTTTCTTCAAGGAATTCCAGCATCTTTGCAATGGCGTCTGCCTTGTTCAAGCCGTCAAGGAATTCTGAGTTTACATGAACTCCGTCTTCTGTCCATGCCTCTTTCTGTACGTCAACTTCGCTCTTTAATACTTCGATGATTGGAAGATTGAATTTCTTTGCAAATTCCCAGTCGCGGGTATCGTGAGCAGGAACGGCCATGATTGCACCTGTTCCGTAAGAAATCAAAACGTAGTCTGCAATCCAGATTGGAATGAGTTTTCCGTTTACAGGGTTGATGGCATAACTTCCGCTGAATACACCTGTCTTATCCTTGTTTAAGTCTGTTCGTTCAAGGTCAGATTTTTTTGCAGCTGCTTCAAGATAGGCTTCAACGGCAGATTTCTGTTCAGCAGTTGTAATTTCCGGAACGATTTTGTGCTCAGGGCTTACTACCATGTAAGTTGCACCGAACAAAGTATCGCAGCGAGTAGTATAAACAGTAAGATTCTTGTCAGTTGCCTTTCCGTCTTTGTCTGCTACTGTGAAAGTAACTTCGGCACCTGTAGATTTTCCAATCCAGTTGTGCTGCATGAGTTTTACGCTTTCCGGCCAGTCTAGACCTTCAAGGTCTGAGTCAAGGCGGTCTGCATAGTCAGTGATTTTCAAAATCCACTGGCGGATTGTTTTATGGGTAACTTCTGCACCACAGCGGTCACACTTTCCGTCTTTTACTTCTTCGTTTGCAAGTCCTGTCATACAACTAGGACACCAGTTAATTGGAGTCTGTGCTTCGTATGCCAGTCCTTTTTTGTAAAGCTGAAGGAAAATCCACTGAGTCCACTTGTAATATTCTGGTTCACAGGTAGAAACGCAGCGGTCCCAGTCATAACTGAAGCCTAAAGACTTAATCTGCTGTGTAAAGTGCTGGATATTTGCGTTTGTAGTTGTTTTTGGATGAGTTCCGGTCTTGATGGCATAGTTTTCTGCCGGAAGACCGAAGGCATCGTATCCCATTGGATGAAGTACATTGTAACCGTTCATGCGAAGGTAGCGGCAGTAGATATCTGTTGCTGTATAACCTTCAGGATGACCTACATGAAGACCTGCAGCACTAGGATATGGGAACATATCAAGAACATACATTCGCTTTTCAGGCGGGAATTTTTCATCTTCTACAGCCTTGAATGTTTTGTGTTCATCCCAAAATTTCTGCCATTTTGGTTCAATTGACTCAAAAGGATACTTACTCATTTTTTTATTACTCCAAAATAATAATTTCAAATAATATATGGCAGAAATTTTGGCAAAGCAAAAAAAACTGCCGTGTACAACAGCGACAGGACGTCGCGTCAGTAAATAGCAAACAGACTTCGAGTTTTTTTGCAAAAAAAAACTCGGTAAGTAAAAAATACATGGATGTATTTTTTACGACATTATAAAGAAAACTGTAAATATGCTCAATGATTCCTAAAAAAATGTCTACCAGTCTCGTTTTATGTAGGTTGCGCGAGGGCGGGCCGTTATGTCTACGCGGCGGTTTTGAGCTCGTCCTGCTTCTGAATCATTTGGTGCTATCGGGCGGGTTGCACCGTATCCTTTGTATGTGAATAGTTTTTCAGGGATTCCTTCTGCAATAAGCGCATTCATTACGGTTCGGGTTCTTTCTATTGAAAGATTCATCTGGCCAACAGGTTTTCCTAAATCTGCTGTATGACCTTCTACAAGAATTGTGAATTCATTTTTTTCTATAATTTCTGAAAGCATTTCTGCAATTTTTCTGATTCTTGGCATTTCTGCAGGAAGCAGTTTTGGTGAATCCGGAATAAATTTTAAATCAACGCTGAACAGAATGCCTGTAAGAGTGTCTGTGATGTCGATATCCGGAACCTTATTTTCATAAATATATTTTTTTACAGCCTTGAATGAAGCGTAATATTCTGGATTCTTTTCCGGAACTGAAACGTCATAAATCAAGCTGTCTTTATCCAATAGAAGAAGTACTTTTCCTTTTTTTAAAAGCTCCCGGTTTTCCTTTTGCGAAAGAATTTTCAGAGCATCTTTTTTGTGAATAACAGGGTCCGTTCTGTTTCGGCCATATACTTTGAAGGCCTTAATGTAAAGCGGGTCTAAACCTATTCTTTCCTGGTATCGGGTAAAATCGTCCTTCCAGTCAAATTGGGCTATTCCAGAAGTCTGTGATATTTCTTGGTCCACAATGTTTTTTTCATAAATGATATTCATTTCTTCATCCCAAATTGTAGGGAAGAAACTTGGATAAACTTCACTTTTTACATATTCCCCATGAACAGGAAGTGCGCCTCTGGCATCAATGATAATTCCTGTGTAGGCTCTTGTAGAAACAGTTGTAATCGGCATTTCCGGTGTGTATGGGTGTTTATGCTTTATCAAATCCCT
>CAMHIV010000209.1 GCA_946185185.1 uncultured Treponema sp.
TTTTCTGACTGCTGGACCGATCCGGGAAATCAAAAATATCCTGCTGAGTGGGAGTCTGTTACTTCTCTTTACCAGTTACAGACTCTTGTTTCGGATTATACGACCCAGATTTTAATTGAATTAAAAGAATATCCTCCTGATATGATTCAGCTGGGAAACGAAATAAACCCCGGTTTTCTTGTAACCTTGAGTAATGCCACTTCCATTGAAGAGTTTGCACCAATTTCCTGTTCTTCTAATAAAAATGAAGAAACTATTGATAATTTTAGTAAGGTATTTTCTTCTGCTTCTGCTGTTGTAAGGACGCTTTGCCCGAATGCAAAAATTATGATTCATCTTGCAAGTTCTAAAGGCGACAGTTTGAAATGGTGGTTTGAAAAATTTGAAGCATTGGATTTTGATGTGATTGGTTTGAGTTATTATCCATTTGAAGACCACGGAACACAGGCTCAACTTGAACAGAATATTGCAGAATTAAAATCCAATTATCAAAAAGAAGTTATTATCGCCGAAACTTCCTGGGCGTGGACAAATGACTGGAAAGATGAAAAAGCCAATGTGTTTTATACGGAACAGGAAGCTTCTGGTGCAGAACGGCTTACGACTTTAAAAGCGGCCGGAATTACAGCATCGGCTACAAAAGCTGGTCAGAAACAGGTTCTTTCTTCTATTATTGCATCTTGTAAAAAAGCTGGCGGAAGCGGCGTTTTTTATTGGGGCGGCGACTGGATTCCTTGTGATAATGTTCCAGATACATGGGAAAATCAGGCTCTTTTTGACTTTGATGGAAAGGCCTTACCTGCACTGGAAGCTTTTTTGGAGAATTAATTTATGGCACGGAAAAAAAAGTATACGGCTGCAGTAATTGGAACCGGGCGTATTGGTTTTACTCTTGGTTTTGATAAAAAACGTGAACAGCCTGCAAGTCATACAATGGCATTGGTAAAAAATCGCAGGGTTCATATTGTTGCCGGCTGTGATACAGATCGTTCCCGACTTGAACGATGGGCAGATTATGTAGGAAATCCTTCCTGCAGCACAGAGGTTTCTCATCTGTTTGCTACTGTAAAACCCGAAATAATTGTAATTGCCGTAAATGAAGATTCTCATCTTAAAGTAGCAATGGATGCGATAAATGCCCGCCCAAAGCTCATTATTCTGGAAAAACCTGTTGCCTTAAATCTTAAGCAGGGTGGAGAACTTAAATTTGCAGCAGAGCTTAGAAAGGTGCCGGTTCTTGTAAACCACGAACGACGCTTTGCAGAAGATTATCGGATTGCGAAGGATTATATTTCTAAAATCGGAGCAATTCAAACTGTAAATGCGCGCCTGGATTCAGGGCTTTATGTGTATAATCCGGAAAAAGAAGCTTCTGGTGAATACAGTCTTTTGCACGACGGAACACATCTTGTTGATATCGTAATGTATCTTCTTGAAGGAAATGAGATTTCAAAGGAACCTGTTCTGCGCGATATAAAGCTTTCCTCTGTTTATTATGACAAGGAAAAGCCGGAAGTAGTTCGTAATGTAACAGTGCATTGCCGAAGTGATAAATGTAATGATGTAAATTTGTTTTTCAGCGGTCGAAGCAGATTTTTTGGATTTGAAGTAGAAGTGATTGGAACGGAAGGCCGATTTAAGGTCGGAAACGGAATCTTTGAATTTTATACAAGAAAAGAATCTAAGCTTTATACAGGTTTTTATTCACTGCTTCCTGATAAAACTGTAAAACGCCCAAAGAAAACCTGTTACTTTTCTAACATGGTAAAGAATGCCGTTGATTTTCTAGATGGAAAGGCTGCGCTAAAGTCTAATCTTCAGACGGGATTGAATGCACTTACTGTTCTGGAAGAAATTAAGAAGCACTTTTAATAGGTTGAATGTCGAGTTTTATAAATTCAACAAGAAAACTGGCTCTCGGCAGTAACCTGGGCTCAAAAAACGGCTTCCGCGCTTTGCTTGTGCAGATGTTTTTTGATTCAGGCTCCTGCTTACGCCATATTTCTAATTATTTTTTTTGAACTCGACATTCAAGCTTATTCTTTTATTTACTCAGCATGTATGCTGGTATTTGAGCTACAAAAATGCGTCCATGCATTTTTGTAGCTTTGAAGAACCTTTGGTTCTTCGCTGTTCTGCGCATCCCTGCGCAGATTTTTTTACTCAGCGTGAATGCTTGTGTTTTTTACTACAACGTCGTGGGCGCCACCTTCGCGGATTGAAGCTGGACTTACGAGTGTAATTTTTGCCTTTTCCTGAAGTTCAGGAATTGTTACGGCGCCACAGTTACACATTGTGTGAATTACCTTGCTTGTTGTAAGAGTTACGTTATCGTGGAGACTTCCTGCGTATGGAACGTAGCTGTCTACACCCTCTTCGAAAGCCATACCTTTTTTACCGCCCAAATCGTAGCGCTGCCAGTTACGTGCGCGGTTTGAACCTTCGCCCCAGTATTCTTTTACGTAGCTTCCGTTTACGATTAATTTGTTTGTTGGAGATTCGTCGAAGCGGGCAAAGTAGCGGCCGAGCATTACAAAGTCTGCACCCATTGCAAGGGCGAGTGTTACATGGTAGTCATGAACGATACCGCCGTCTGAGCAGAGAGGTACATAAATTCCTGTTTCTTTGTAATATTCATCGCGAGCTTTTGCAACTTCGATTGTTGCTGTTGCCTGTCCGCGTCCGATACCTTTCTGTTCTCGTGTGATACAGATTGAACCACCGCCGATACCGATTTTTACGAAATCTGCGCCGGCTTCTGCAAGGAAGCGGAATCCTTCTGCGTCAACAACATTTCCGGCACCAACCTTTGCATTTGGCCATTTTGCGTGGATATCTTTGAGTGCGCGGCTCTGCCATTCAGTAAATCCTTCTGAAGAGTCGAGTGTCATTACATCAACGCCGGCTTCAAGGAGTGCAGGAACGCGTTCCATGTAGTCTCGGGTGTTAATTCCGGCACCTACGATATAGCGCTTCTGGTTGTCGAGGAGTTCAAGCGGATGTTCTTCGTGACTTGCAGCATCTTTTCTGAATACGAGATACTGAAGGTTTCCGTTTTTATCAACTACAGGAAGCTGATTGATTTTGTTTTTCCAGATGATATCGTTTGCTTCTTCAAGAGTGATTCCAGTTTCTGCTTTTACAAGGTCTCCAAGAACAGTCATGTAATCCTGAACCTTTGCACCTTTTGGACAATGGTCAATGCGGAAGTCTCGTTCTGTAATGATTCCCAAAAGTTTTCCGTTTGCTTCGCCGTTATCTGTAACTGCAACTGTTGAATGACCTGTTGCTTCGATTTTTGCAACAAGTTCTTCCAGTGTCTGATCAGGGCGGATATTTGTATCAGATGTTACAAATCCTGCTTTGTAAGATTTTACACGAGCAATCATTGCAGCCTGGTTTTCGATTGTCTGTGAACCGTAGATAAAACTGATTCCGCCTTCTTTTGCAAGTGCAATTGCAAGAGTGTCATTTGAAACGGCCTGCATTACAGCACTTACCATTGGAATGTTCATTGTAAGCGGACATTTTTCACCGGCTTTCTTATTGTATCGTACGATTGGAGTTTTTAACGATACGTTGGCAGGAATGCAATCTGGTCCAGTATAGCCTGGAACTAACAGATATTCATCGAATGTGTGTGATGGTTCTGAAAAAAAGAAAGCCATAAGTTTATCCCCTTTAACTAAAAAATAATCAAAAATATAATTGAATGATTATAGAATAATAAAATGGGAAAATCAACAGGTTTTCTGATATAGAAGTTCTGATAGATGTTCAAGATTCCGGTATGAATTTCTTTGACATAATCTTAGAGAGGCGGTTACAATTTTATGGTAGTGTTTATTCAGTGATATTAAACTACGGTCATTGAGCTCTGTCGAAATGACCATAGTAGGTGGTTTCGAGAACCTCAACTACCGCAAGGTAATGTCGTTGATATTCATTTAAGGAGAGAGACTATGAAAAAACATGTTGTATCGTCATTCATGGCTGCTTTTATGGCAGTGAGTTTATTGGTATCGCTTGCTTCCTGTAAACAAAGTGAAGATGTTACAAACATCATTAATCTTAATAATAATATCGTTGAGTCAAAAACGAAAACATTTGATGTTGTTGTAGAAGAGCTTACTTCAAAAATTGTTGACTTAGCGGATTCTAGCACAACTATAACCTTGGGCTTTAGACAAGGAAAAGAGGATATTCCATATGTAAATCTGACATCTGAATTTCTGAAGGCATATCTTGACCACAATTTTGGCATTTCAGAAATAAATGCAGGTACAAAATCGGTAACGATTACAAATAAGGACCGGAATAATACAACGGCAGAATTTGATTTATCTCTAATCTCTTATCTTGTATCTCTAATCTCTTATCTTTTATCTCCTCTCCTCCTCTCTCCTCTCCCCAAAAGATGCTCTTTCCGGCATAGCCGCGCTCGATGCTGCCGTCCAGATTATCCC
>CAMHIV010000210.1 GCA_946185185.1 uncultured Treponema sp.
ATCTTCAGAATTATTTTTAAGAACTTTTCCACCTTTACCACCAAATCAAATCTCATTAGTTCCAATTTTTACAAGTACAAAATTCATAACAAAATTATAGTTATTCTATCAGAAAGAAAAGCAGGAGATGCAATATGGAAACTGAAAGAATAACAGAACATCCAATATTAGGGGTTCCTGAAAAAGGTGCTCTAGTGACATTTACTTTAGATGGTAATGAAATGCAGGGGTACGAAGGGGAACCTATTGCTGCTGCTTTACGAGCCGCAGGAATTCTTAAACATCGCGAAACTTCAAAACAGCATAAACCACGAGGAATTTTCTGTGCAATTGGAAGATGTACAGATTGCGTAATGGTTGTGGATGGTGTTCCAAATACACGAACTTGTATAACTCCATTAAAAGCAGGAATGAAAGTGCAGACACAATATGGTTGTTCTGCTGAAAAAACTTGGTAAGGCAAGCAGGAGATGTATTATGGAAAGATATAATTTAATAGTAGTAGGTGCAGGTCCTGCCGGACTTAGTGCTGCAATAGAATCGGCAAAGCGTGGAATGTCTGTAATGGTTTTTGATGAAAATCATAAACCCGGAGGACAGCTTTTTAAGCAGATTCACAAGTTCTTTGGTTCAAAAGAGCATAAAGCAAAAATCAGGGGATTTAATATTGGAACAGAACTTCTTAAGGAAGCTTCTGATGCAGGTGTTCAGGTAAAGCTTAATGCGACTGTTATTGGAATCTTTGAAAATAAGGAAGTTACTGTTAATCACGATGGAGCGATACATCATTACAAGGCAGATAGCGTAATTATTGCAACTGGTGCAGCAGAAAATATGGTTCCATTTGAAGGCTGGACTTTGCCGGGAGTAATTGGTGCCGGTGCTGCTCAAACAATGATGAATCTTCATGGTGTAAAGCCTGGAAAAAAGATTTTAATGCTGGGAAGTGGAAACGTTGGTCTGGTAGTAAGTTTTCAGCTTCTTCAGGCTGGCTGCGAAGTTGTCGCACTTGTTGATGCGGCTCCTAGAATTGGCGGTTATGGTGTTCATGCAGCAAAGGTTGCTCGTACAGGAGTTCCTTTCTATCTTGGTTATACAATCAAAAAGGTTATTGGTACTGAAAAGGTTGAAGGTGTAATTATTAGCAAGGTTGATGAACACTTCAAGATTATTCCTGGAACAGAAATAGAATTAGATGTCGATACAGTCTGCGTTGCAGTTGGTTTGTCTCCGATGAGTCAGTTATTAAAAATGTCTGGCTGCAAAATGGAAGATAATCCTAGACGGGGCGGCCAGGTTCCAATTGTTGATGAATATGGCGAAACTTCTGTTCCTTGTTTATTTGCAGCAGGAGATGTAAGTGGAATAGAAGAAGCAAGTTCAGCCATGATTAAAGGAAGAATGGCAGGACTCAGGGCAGCCTACAAGCTTGGCTTCACAGAAGAAAAGGTTATGACAGAAACAGAAGCTGTCTATGCAAAAGATTTGGACAGTCTGCGTCAGGGAATGTTTGCTCCAGCTAACCGTGGCAAGCTGATTGAAAAAACTGATGAAGGAATACCAACTTCAATGAATCTTTTAACTAAGGGCTTTGTTGCAGAAGATGAAATTGAAAGATATCCGGGAGTAACCCATCAGAAGGGAATCCATCCGGTAATTGAATGTACACAGAATATTCCTTGTAACCCATGTCAGGATGCATGTAAGAAAAATTGCATTAAGATTGGTTCCTGTATTACGGCACTTCCTGTTGTTGCTCCAGATAATTGTGGATGTACAGGCTGCGGTATGTGTGTAGCATCATGTTCCGGACAGGCAATATTCCTTGTTCATGAAGATTTTGAACCTGGATTTACAAGTATAACCCTTCCTTACGAATTCCTGCCGCTTCCTGAAAAGGGAACTGTTGGAAAGGCTTTGAGTAGAAGTGGTGAAGCTTTATGTGATGCAGAGATTGTTGGAGTAAGAAGTGCAGGAGCTTTTGATCATACTCATCTTCTTACAATGAAAGTTCCAAATGAATATGGATATAAGGCTCGCTTCTGGCGCCTGGAAAAATAAAAAGGAGACCGCTGTATGATGAATGACAGATCAAGAGATATAGGAGAATTTGTTCCAATGCCAGATGATGACATGATTATCTGCCGTTGTGAAGAAATTACAAAAGGCGAAATAAGAAAAGCTGTTCATGCTGGAATGTTTACGATGCAGGAAATAAGAAGATATTTAAGAGCAGGTATGGGACTTTGTCAGGGGCAGACTTGTTCTAAGCTTGTAAAAGGAATAGTTGCAGCAGAACAAAAAGTAAGTCCTGCTCTTATTAATCCGGCTACAAGCCGAGGGCCTATAAGACCAACAGAAATGAAAACGCTTGCTTCGGAGGTGTTGTAATATGATGACAAAGGCTGATGTTATAGTTATAGGTGCTGGAATAGTTGGAAACGCTACAGCTTATTATCTTGCAAAGAAAGGAAAAAAAGTAATTGTTCTTGAAGCAAGTGATTATATTGGAAACGGTGGTTCCAGCCGCAATGGTGGTGGAGTGCGACAATCAGGACGTAACCCAAAAGAATTACCATTAATGAAATGGGGAGTTCAGAATATCTGGCCAACCTTAAGTGAAGAACTTGGAGTTGATACAGAATACACTCAGGAAGGAAACTTACGTTTAGGTAAAAATGATCAGCATAAGGCTATTTTGCAGAAACTCGCTGATGGAGCGAATGCCTGCGGTGTCGAAGTAAAAATGATTGATGCTGCAGAAGTAAAAAAGATTAATCCTTATTTAAGTGATGAAGTTACCTGTGCTTCCTGGTGTCCAACAGACGGTCATGCAAACCCTCTGACTACAACTTTGGGATATTATAAAAAGGCTCGTGAATTGGGAGCTGATTTTATAACAGGAGCTCCAGTGAGCCGAATTGTTACCAAAGCTGGTAAGATTACAGGTGTTGAAGTTGGAGAAGGTGATGAAAAAACATTCTTTGAAGCCGAGACTGTAGTAGTTGCTGCAGGTTATGAAAGTAATGCAATTCTTGAAACTGTAGGAATAACTATTCCAATGCATAAACGTGCGCTTACTTGTCTTGTTACAGAAGCTGAACCTCAGATGTTCAGACAAATGCTTGGTACTGCCATGGCCGATTTCTACGGACATCAGACAAAGCATGGTTCTTTTGTAATGGGTGGAACAGATGGTTTTGATGAATGTCCTGCTCATATAGATGATTCATATCCACTGGTTGGTTCAAGTATGATTAGTGCAACAAGCCGTGGAATCCTGGGGTATTTCCCAATGCTGGAAAATGCAAAGATTGTTCGCGCCTGGGGCGGATATGGAGATTTCTGTGTGGATGGATGTGCAACAGTAAGTAAGGTAGATGAAGTTCCGGGGCTGTATGTTGAATGTAGTTTTACAGGACATGGTTTTGGAATTGGACCTGCAGCAGCTTACAACATTGCAGAATTAATCTGTACAGGTTCCTGCCCGGCAGATATCAGTCCATTGAGATACGACAGATTCAAGCCGGCAAAATAACAAAAGAAATTGACAAAAGGTTCTTTTTCCAGCATACTTTGGTACATTGGTGCAAAGGTGTACTTGGGTAACCCCATATATACCTTTGCACTTTTTTTTATTTTAAAGGATTTTTCCCGTGAAAAAGAACCAGGCCCTTATTTCAATTCAGCCATATTTTGTTATGGAATCAGATAACTTCTGTCAGCATATATTAATCGAAAATGGCATTTCACATTTCTTCAGTTTTTCAAATAATTCAAGTCAGGATATTACACTGCCTTTATTAGTAGACAGCTGCAGTAATTTAATCTTTGAATATAAAGATGGAAGTGTGAGAACACATCTGATTGGAATTACAGTTGAAAAGCGTACTTTTTCAGTCAAAAAGAATGCAGACTATTTTGGTGTCAGACTTCAGCCAAGTGCTACAAAATTTGTAAAAGAATATACCCCAAAGGAATTAGTTGGAAATATCGTTATATTAGATGATTTACCTTCTACCAGAGACTTCTGTAAAAAAATGGGCGAACAAAAGAATTTTAACAGCCGCATGCGAACCTTTTTACAGGAATATTCAAAGTTCCAGGCTTATGAAAATGGAGATACCAAAGATACTTTATTCAAGCAGATTTCAGATTTAATTATTCAACGTAAGGGAATAGTAAAAGTCCGCGAATTAGAAGAATTGTCCGGCTATTCTTCCAGATATATCAACAAGATTTTTGATAAAGAACTTGGCTTAAGTGCTAAACAGCTTTGTAATTCTATAAAATTTCAGTTTTTATTAGATGATATGAACAAGGGAATTGGAGACAGTTTTACAAGTATTGCTTCAGAATATAATTTTTATGATCAGGCTCATTTTATTCATGAATTCAAGAAGTTTTCCGGAAAGACTCCAGGAGAATATGCGGAAGAAGTAGAAAAC
>CAMHIV010000211.1 GCA_946185185.1 uncultured Treponema sp.
CTTTTACGAAGGCTTCGGCATGCCTCCTCTTGAAGCTCTTTCTCTAGGCTGTCATGTTGTTATGTCTGATATTCCGGTATTTAAAGAAATATACGACGGATTTCCTGTTACATTTTTTGAAGCCGGTAATTCCGACGACCTTGCAGATAAAATTCTTTTGGAATGCAAAAAGGCTGATGAACCTATAAGTGTTCCTGAAAAATATTCATTTGAAAAAACTTTTGAAATAATCAAAAAATCTCTGGAGCAGATATGAAAGTTGCAATTGTACATGACTGGCTTGTAAACTACGGCGGTGCGGAACTTTTTGTTGAATACCTTTTAAAAATTTATCCTGAGGCTGAAATTTTCACGCTCGTGTACGATAAGAAACGCATTGGAAATCATTTTACCGATGTAAAAATTCATACTTCAAATATCCAGAAACTCCCATTTGCTTCAAAGCTTTATACCAAACTACTTAAGTTTATGCCTCAGGCTTTTGAGGCCTTTGATTTTTCTGATTACGATTTAGTGATTTCTTCGTCTTCCTGCTGTGCAAAGGGGGTAATTACACCGCCTTATGTTCCTCATGTTGCATTTATTCACTCGCCTATGCGTTACGCCTGGGATTTATTTTTTGATTACCGCAAAAGCAGCGGAAAACTTACACGTTTTTTCATGAACCGCTGGATTCCTTCCCTCCGCCTCTGGGATTATGTTTCAAGCCAAAGAATTGATACGATAATTGCAAACTCAAATTTTATTGCGCGAAGAATCAAAAAGTTTTGGAACAGAGATGCACGAACAATTTATCTTCCTGTTGATGTAAGCCGCTTTAATCCGTCAGAAAATGACCGTGAAGATTTCTATGTTGCGTTCAGCCGTCTTGTTCCTTATAAAAGAATTGATCTTGCCATTTCCAGCTGTAAAAAACTTGGAAGAAAGCTTGTTGTAATCGGTGGCGGAAGCGAGATGGATAATCTTAAAAAACTTGCCGGCAATGATTCAAACATTACATTTCTCGGAAGAGCACCAGACGATGTTCTTGAACAGCATCTTCAAAAATGTAAGGCTTTACTTTTCTGTGCTGAGGAAGATTTTGGATTTGTTCCTCTTGAAGCTCAGGCTTGTGGTGCGCCGGTTATTGCCTTCGGTCGTGGCGGTGCTCGCGAAACTGTGGTTGAAAATAAAACCGGTGTTTTCTTTGCTAAGCAGGAAACTGATTCACTTTGTGAGGCAATTTTGTGCTTTGAAGATTTAGATTCTAAAGGAACTTTCAAAAAAGATATAATTGTAACGCATGCAAGAAGTTTTACCGAAGAACGTTTTCAGAAAGAATTTAAAGAAGCCGTTCAAGATGCAATGCAGAAGGCTTGCGTAAAAGCCTTATAGACAGTAATCGAGTTTTTGACTAAAATAGTAGATATGACTTCTAAAGATTTCATTGCGTATTTTCAAAAAACGTATCGGAACCGAACGAGTTCGTTTCTTTCCGGCTTGATGATTATGGTAGCAGATTGTGTCGGACTTTTCTGCTGCATTGGATTATCCTTTTTAATCATAAATCTCATAAATCCAGCGGCAATCAATTTCCGCTCCTTCATATATTATTCTTTTTATTTCCCTCTTATTCTTATTGTTTTTTATGCAGCAGGACTTTATCCGGGTATCATGGTTAGTCCTTCAGAAGAAGTTAAAAAACTTACGCTCTGCTCTTTCTTCTGTTTTATGGGGATTTCAATAAGTATTTTCTTCCTGGTTCGATACCCTGTAAATCTTTCAAAGCAGAATGACTTTACCCGAGATATTCTTGTAAAAGACAGTAGTAATATTGGTGTTATAAGCGCTTTCGTTGTTGCTACAATTATATCAACGATAATTTTGCCGGGCGTTAGAGAAATTGCACGCCATTTTTTTGGAAAATTTAATTTCTGGGGTGTTCCTGCAGTAATCTATGTTACAGATAACAGTGGTGACGAAGTAATTGAGCGTCTTTCAAAGTTTAAATATCTTGGCTACAAACCTGCTGTAATAATCGACAGTAAGGCATCTGAATGTACTATGAGAAATGAGATTCCGGTTTTCCCTGAAACAAAAGAGATTCTGGATGTCATTAAAAAATTGAACATAAAAGTTGCAATTATCTGTGATTACCGCGGTCAGATTCGTCCAATTATGTCTACGTTCCGCTATACAATGAACGTAACAAAGTCACAGGATTTCTTTGCCTCTTCAATGAGTGTTCGCGATATTGGTGGAATTCTTGCGGCATCTTCCACTCACTTTTTAACAAAGCCTGGAAACCTTTTTATCAAAAGATTGATTGATTTGTTTATCTGCATTGTAACAGCAATTCTTGTAATTCCTGTTTCAATTTTTGTCGCAATTATTATAAAAATCACCTCACCGGGACCTGTATTTTATGGTCATCAGCGGGTTGGCAAGAACGGAAAAATGATTAAATGCTGGAAATTCCGTTCGATGTATAAAAACAGCCAGGAAATGCTGGAACAGATTCTTGCAACGGACCCTGTTCGTAAAGCAGAATGGGAAGCTGACCGCAAATTTATAGACGATCCTC
This sequence comes from uncultured Treponema sp., assembly GCA_946185185.1. Lineage (GTDB taxonomy): Bacteria > Spirochaetota > Spirochaetia > Treponematales > Treponemataceae > Treponema_D. The sequence continues at coordinate 2,564 of CAMHIV010000211.1, forward strand.
GCGTTACTCCTTTTGGAAAATTCCTTCGCAAAACAAGTTTGGATGAGCTTCCGCAGTTGTGGAATATTTTTGTGGGCGAAATGAGTTTTACAGGTCCACGCCCGGTTACAAAAGACGAACTAGAAAAATACGGAGAAGACTCAGAATATGTTCTTTCTGTTACACCTGGATTAAGCGGTATGTGGCAGATTTCCGGAAGATCTGATACTGGATATGAAGAAAGAATTCTTTTGGATACTTTCTATATTCAGAACTGGTCTGTATGGCTTGATATTTGGATTATAATCAAAACTATATGGGTTGTAATTAATGGAAAAGGTGCTTACTGATGAAAAAAGCATTACTTTTCTTTCTTTGCCTTGCATTTTCAACAAACTTTTTCGCATCTGGCTACAAAATCACTTCTGTTGAATATTTTGTAAAAGGAAAAACAAAAAAATATGCTCTTGAAACCAAAGAAAAAATCGACAAAAAAAAGATTTTTGAAAATGAAGATGAATTGGTTTCTTATATCGATGATTACAAATTGCGTTTGAACAATTTGCGCGCTTTTGAAGAAATTCAGACTGATTTTGCTGTCGGCGAAGAAAATGAAGAAGGCATAAGCGAAGTAAAGCTTATGGTTTATGTAAAGGATAGCCCTCACCTGCTTTTAGTTCCTTATCCAAAATACAGTTCTTCCAGCGGTTTGAACTTTAAGATAAAAGCCCGTGATACAAACTTTTTGGGAACTCTTGAAACAATGTCTTCGGACTTTCACCTGGAGATGTGTGGTTCAAACCCTAATCCTGTGTTTGGATTTAAGTTCGATTTTGATGTCCCGTTTAAATTTGGAATTTTCGATGCAGTTTGGCTTAACAGTCTTGCTTTGGATTACGAAACAACCCAGACATCTCCGTCATGGGACATGACTACAGGGCTTAAGCTTACAAAAGATTTTGGAAAATTTTCTATCGTAAACCAGTTTAATCAGGCTTCTACCAGAAAAGTTGAATACCAATTTACAAACGATGATGGTACCATTGAAACTGTTGATGAACTTACCTATTTTACAGAAAGTTATATGTTTGCAGTTCCTATTACAATTCAGGATATTCCGAACTGGGGAAAGGTTTTGTATACGCCTGCAGCTACATTTGTTGCAAACTGGACTTTGGATGATATTCCTGATTCTCAGCGGGATGCTCTTGTAACTCAGGGACTTTTGCTCATGCAGTCGCTTTCAACAGCTCGTATAAACTGGCTTGGAAACTTCCGTAATGGTGTTGCGGCAACTATTGGTCAGTCCTATTCGTATGCCTTTACAACTAAAAAATATACTACAGGTGTTACCGGGGAATTATATTTATACAAGGCCTTTGAAATTCCTGTAAAAGACAAAATCTTTAATTTTGGTATAAATTCCCGCATTTATGGTTTTGCAAATTTACGCGGTTATTCAAGTTTCGGAGACCGACTTAGAGGTGTTGCAAGTGATCAGAAATATTATGCAGAGATTCCTGATGATTTATCAGATTATGATGCAATCAATGAATACATAACATTGACAAATACAAATGCCTGTTCTTCTAAGGTTGGCCTTGTTATAAATCTTGACGTTCCGATTAAGCTTGGCACGATTTATTGGGAAAAAGTTCCTGTAATCAATAAAGTAAAATATGCAAAATGGTTCGATGGCGAAGTACAGATTGCTCCATTTATTGACTTTGCCTTGTCTCAGAACAGAGCAACAGGTACAATATTTAATCCTGCAGACGGATTCCTTTCCGGAGGAATTGAAGGTTTGTTCTTCCCGTTAAAAATGCGTGGTTTGAACCTTCGTGGAAGCTTTGGTGTTGATTTGAGCCGCAAAATGCCATGGTTAAAAGGTAAATT
>CAMHIV010000212.1 GCA_946185185.1 uncultured Treponema sp.
ACGATGTAGTTTTGTATCCTGCTCCAGAAAAAGTTCTGCCAATTAATTTTAAAGTTCCTGGTGTAGCAATTGTGAATAGTGTCCTTTCTGCAATGGTTGAAGGAAAAAAAGACTGGATTCAAAAAATCCAGATAAAGCGTGGGCTTTATAAAGTTCAAAAAATAATTGCGGCAAGTAATTTTATCAAACAGGATTTGATTTCTCATGGAATCGACGGTGCGAAAATCGAAGTTGTTTACAATGGAATAGACCATAAGCTTTTTTATCCGCAGATGCAGTTCGATGATGATTTTGTTGATATAAAGCCATTTGCAATAAAGAGACCGTATTTTATTTATGGTTCCAGACTTTCTGGACCTGAAAAAAAACATGTTGAGCTTATAAAGGCATTTACAGAGTTTAAAAGAAAGACTGGGCTTCCTCACAGGCTTGTTTTGTGTGGAGATGGGCCTTATTCTGCGGAGATTCATAAGGCTTCCTTTGATTCTCCTTTTGCTTCGGATATTTTTCTTACCGGTTATTTTCCGCATGAAAGTTTTCCGCAGTTGTATTCTGGTGCACAGGCTTTGATTTTTCCTGCAATAAATGAAGGAGTAGGGCTTCCTGTTCTTGAGGCTATGGCTACTGGTGTTCCAGTGGCATGTGCTTCTTCTGGAGCGCTTCCTGAAATTGCAGGTGATGCGGCTCTTTTGTTTGATCCGGATAATACTGAAAAACTTGCTCAGATTCTTGAAAAACTTGCTGCGGATTCTGCTTTATGCTCAGAAATGATTTGTAAAGGACTTGACAGGGCAAAATCGTTCAGTTGGGAAAATACTGTAAAGCAGACGGTTGAAATTGCAAAAACGGTTTTATAATAAATAAAACTGTACATGTTGGAAAATGAAAAAGCCTCCAGTTCTCTGGAGGCTTATTTTTTATGAAGAAATAGCTTGTTTTTCTTCTACTTCAAGGTACTTGTCTAAATCGATTTTTCCTTTTGCCTGAACCATTTCTTTATTGATTACAAGTTTTTTATGTCCCGGAATACTAGGAATTTCGTACATGGTTTCGTTCAATAGTTTTTCTACAATTGAGCGAAGACCACGTGCTCCAGTTTTCTGACGTATTGCTTCGTTTGCAATTTCTTCGATTGCATCGTCTGTAAACTGAAGATCCAGATCGTCCATTGCAAAAGATGCCTGGAACTGCTTGGTGATTGCGTTCTTTGGTTCTGTGAGAATATTTACAAGATCTTCTTTTGTAAGTTCTTTTAATGCAACATTCATTGGCATTCGACCGATTAATTCAGGAATAATTCCGAATTTTACAAGGTCATCCGAAGTACAAAGAGAAAGAAGCTCTCTCTGCTGTTCAGGAGTAATCTGTCCAACATTTGAACCGAATCCCATAGAGTGCTCTGCAGTTCTTTGTTCAATAATTTTATCAAGACCAACAAATGCTCCTCCCAGAATGAAGAGAATGTTTGTCGTGTCTATCTGGAGCATTTCCTGATTAGGGTGTTTTCTTCCACCCTGAGGAGGAACGCTTGCCTGTGTACCTTCGATAATTTTAAGGAGCGCCTGTTGAACACCTTCTCCGGAAACATCACGAGTGATTGATGTATTTTCGCTTTTGCGTGCAATTTTATCGATTTCATCGATAAAAATAATACCTCTTTCTGCAGCTGCAATATCGCCGTCAGCAGCATTTATCAGTTTAAGAAGAACATTTTCAACGTCTTCGCCTACATATCCCGCTTCTGTAAGGGTGGTTGCATCTGCAATAGCAAAAGGAACTTTAAGCTTTTCTGCAAGAGTTTTTGCAAGAAGCGTTTTTCCGCTTCCTGTTGGCCCGATGAGCAGAATGTTTGATTTTTCAATCCGAACGTCACCTGTTTTCTGTTCGAGTTTTGAAACAGACATTCGTTTATAGTGATTGTATACGGCAACGGAAAGAACTTTTTTCGCTTCGTCCTGACCAATTACATACTGATCCAAAAATTCTTTAAATTCTTTTGGTGTAGGAACTTCAGAAAGCTGAATCGGTGCAATATTGTCTTCTTCCTGCCGAAGAATATCCATACAAACAGCAATACAGTTGTTGCAGATGTGTATATTTCCAGATGGAGCTGCTACGAGGTGATGTGATTGGTCTGCCTGTTTTCCGCAGAAAGAACAGTATGGTGTATCGCTTCCGAATCTTCTCATTATTTCTTTCTCCCGTTCATTACTTTATCTACGATTCCATATTCGAGAGCTTCCTGCGCGCTCATAAAGAAGTCTCTTTCCATGTCTTTTGCAACTTCTTCGTATGATTTTCCAGTGTGCTCGGCAAAATGCTTAATAGAAAGCTCTTTTAAGCGAAGGATTTCTTTTGCGTGAATTGCAATATCTGTTTCCTGTCCTTCGACTCCGCCCCATGGCTGATGAATCATAACTCGAGATGAAGGAAGTGCAAAGCGTTTTCCTTTTGAACCACCTGCCAAAAGGAATGCGCCCATGCTTGCTGCCTGTCCAAGACAAATTGTTTGAATAGGGCATTTTACGTACTGCATTGTATCGTAAATTGCAAGACCTGCTGTAACAGATCCTCCTGGAGAGTTGATGTATATGCTAATATCTTTTTCCGGGTTTTCTGATTCAAGGTAAAGAATCTGAGCGACAACAAGGTCTGCTGTCATGTCTGTTATTTCACCGTCTACAAAAATAATTCTGTCTTTTAAAAGACGTGAAAAAATGTCAAAAGAGCGCTCGCCATTACCGCTTTTTTCAATTACGTATGGTACTAATGTGTTCATCTGTTCGTTCATTTTAAATCCTTTATATAAATATAACGGTTTAAGCATTAAAAAGTCAAAAAAAAAAGGGCTGTCAAAAAGAAAATATTTTTTGCCAGCCCGTTAGTTACTGTTTATTGTTTACAAATTATTTAGCTGCAAACAAGTCTGCAAAAGAAACTTTGTCACCCTTTGAAACTTTAACTTCTTTGTAAAGTTCCTCGTAGAGTTTCTGTTCTTTAGTATCGTCGATGAGCCATTCTTTTGAACGTGGATCTGAATAATGCTTTTTAACTTCTTCAATATCCATTCCGCCTTCTTCAGCGATTTTTTTGTACTGTTCTTCAATTTCTTCTGGAGTAACAGAAATATTCTTTTCTTTAAGAAGACTGTCTACGATGATTCTGCTCTTGAGCATTTTTTCGCTGTCGCCTGTCCACTGTTCAAGCATAGCTTCTTTTGTCTGACCAGAAGCAGTAATCATTTTTTCAAGCTGTTCTGGGCTTGTCTGGAACTGCTGTGCCATCATTCTCCAGCGTCCGTCAAGTTCTGCTGCGAGCATAGAAGCTGGGATGTCAAATGGGTTCTTTTCAACAAGCTGTTCAAGAAGTGACTGACTCTTGATTTCTGCAAGCTTTCTGTTTTTTGCAACTTCAAGATTTCTCTTAATATCTGTCTTGAGATCGTCAAGTGTCTTGAATTTTTCACTTACATCCTGTGCAAGGTCATCGTCGAGAGCTGGAAGCTGACGTGTTTTGATTGCCTTTACAGTAATCTTTACTTTCTTTGAATCCTTTGTAACTTCTTTAGATTCATCTTTTTTCATTCCGATTACGTCATCGCTGATTTTGTAAACGTCATCTGCACCGCCCAATGTAAATACGAATCCATTGCGGTTTTCGCCGTTTTCTTCGTTATAATCGATAGTTACGATGTTATCTTTTTCAGCTTTTTCGTCAGCTTTTTTATCCATTACGATTGCATTGCGTTCCTGAATAGCTTTAAGTTCGTCTTCGAGTTCCTTGTCTCCCAAAGTAACCTGTGGTTCTTTAATTTCGATACCCTTGAAATCTTTTACACTTACTTTTGGGAATACATCGAATGTAACTGTGTAAGTAAGATCCTTTGTTGTGTCGAATTCTGGAAGCTGATCCATAACAGGCTGCTGGTATGGAAGAGGGCGATTTTCTGTTTCTTTTTCAAAAACTTCGTTCAAGGATTTGTCGATGAGCTCGCTCAATGCATCAGCCTTAATAGCATCTCCGTATTTGCGTTCCAAAACGTTTGCTGGTACGTGACCTTTGCGGAAACCTGGAATCTGTGCACTTTTTACATACTTTGAAACGATGTCGTTATAACTTTCCTGAACATCTTTTTTTGCAACAGTTACTGTTAATTTTACAGCTGATTTTTCAAGACTAGTGAATTCTGTAGTGAGTTTCACTTTGAGCTCCTTAAAACAAATATAAAAAAAAAGCGATTAAGGCTCCTTAATCGCTTTTTAGATAGAGCGGAAAACGGGAGTCGGACCCGCGACATCCACCTTGGCAAGGTGGCGCTCTACCACTGAGCTATTTCCGCAAATTTTGGCGTTTACCGGCCATTTTAGATAGAGCGGAAAACGGGAGTCGGACCCGCGACATCCACCTTGGCAAGGTGGCGCTCT
>CAMHIV010000213.1 GCA_946185185.1 uncultured Treponema sp.
AACGTGTTTGTTGTTGAAGTAAACGTAGAAAAAGAAAAGGTTGCCTTCTCTGTACGTGAATTCAAAAAGAAGCAGCAGCGCGATGAAATTTCACAGTATATGGCTCAGTCAGACAACGATGACGACGGAGCATATACAATCGGCGATATGCTTAAAAAATAAATATTCTGAAGGGTTTTGATGAATCAGTTGTCATTGGAAACATTGAAAGCTCTCATCGAAATCAACAGTGATATTAATTCCGATTATAATAGTAAAGACGCATTGTTCTTCCGTGTTTTGAAGGGAGCAATGCGTCTTATTTGTTGTAAGGCGGCATATTTTATTACTGTTGAAAACGGTGCAGATGTTCACGTTGAATGCAAAATTGAAGATAACAAAGAAGTAAAGGTTAATCGCCTCGTTTCATTGAATGGACTTTTTGAGTCTGTGTTCATGAAAAAAGAGTTTCATCTTGTAAATGATGCTCAGGAAGATTTGTTTTTTTCTGCGTCATTAAATGAAATTGCTTCTGAAGTGGAATCATTTTTGTTTTGCCCGTTGAACGATTCTACATCAGCGAATGCAGCAATTTTGCTCGTAAATAAGGTGAATTCGGATTTTGAAGAAAATGATCGCCTTATAATGGAATCAATTGCAGAATTCTCGAAGACTGCATACGAAGCCTTTTATAAAATCCAGACACAACTTGAAAGCATTTCTAATTTGAACGCAAAGGTTTCATCTGCCGGCAGTGTAAAACTGCACACTTTTATTGCAGAAAGCCCTGTAATAAAGGATTTGATGAACATTGTCCGAAAGGCGGCTATAACAAATTCTTCAATTTTGATTACCGGCGAAAGTGGTGTCGGTAAGGAACTTTTTGCGGAACAGATTTATCTGAATAGCCGCCGTGTAAATCGTCCTTTTATCCGGGTAAATTGTGCAGCTCTTACCGAAACACTTATGGAAAGTGAACTTTTCGGTCACATAAAGGGAGCTTATACCAGTGCGGAATCTTCTCAGAAGGGTAGATTTGAAATGGCCGACGGCGGAACGATTTTTTTGGATGAGGTTGGTGAAATTCCATTGCAGCTTCAGCCAAAGCTTCTTCGCATAATTCAGGATAAACAGTTTGAAAAAGTAGGTTCGTCTGAATCTATTTCTGTAGACGTAAGGATTATTGCCGCCACAAATCGAAATCTTGAAGAAATGGTTCGCCAGGGACTTTTTCGAGAAGATTTGTATTTCCGTCTTAATGTTCTTCCGATTCGTGTTCCGCCGCTTCGCGCTAGAGTTGAAGATGTTCTTCCTATTGCAGAATGCTTTTTGCAGAAATATAACCGCGATTATGGAAAAAAATATTCAGGTTTTTCGGAAGAAGCTGTGCTTGCTATGCAGAATTATTACTGGCCGGGTAATATCAGGGAACTTGATAATGCAATTGCCAGAGCCTGCATAATTGGAACTGAACCTGTTATTCAGAAAATTGATTTACGTCTTTCTGCCGAAGATTCTCAGCAGGATTCTTCTGGATCTGGAAGCTTTGGTGAATTTGCTTCGATTGCACCGGAAATTTCTAACGGTAACAAGAGTCTTAAAAATGCAATTAATGTTTTTAAGAGAGCTTACCTAATAAAAATTCTGGAAGAATGCGGTTGGAATCAGACAAAGGCTGGAAAAATCCTTGGAATACAGAGGACATATGTTTCCAGACTTATGAATGAGTTGCATATTCGCGAAAATAATGGTAATAAATAGATATAAATAAATTGGAGTAAAAAAAATGGATGAAAAATTTGAAAAAACAACTGTAGGTGAAAAGGTTGCCGAATTTGTAACTTCTTTCCGCAGTATATTGTTAACTGTTGTAGTTGTAGTAGTTGTTGTTCTTGGAGTTTATGGAACTGTAGCTGCTGTTTCTGCAAGCAATTCAGAAAAAGGTCTTGAAAATATAGATTCAATTTCTTATGTAATGACAAAAGATTCTGCTTCTTTGTCTGATGAAGAACTCAAGGGAAGAGCTGATACAGCACTTGCAGCTCTTTCTGCATACGTTTCAAAATCAGGAATTGTAGGTGTTCGCTCAAACATGCTTGCTGCCGAAATCTATTATTCACAGAAGGATTATGAAAAGGCTGCTTCTGCATGGAAGAAAGCTGCAGAAAAAGGAAAGAAATCTTATACAGCTCCATTGGCGTACTTTAATGCTGCTGTAGCTTATGAAGAAGCAGGAAATACTGATGAAGCAGAAAATGCTTATCGTCAGGTTGTTGCTCATAAGGATTTTGACCAGATTGCACATGCAAAATTCAGCCTTGGCCACGTTTTGGAAGAAAAAGGCAGTAAAGACGAAGCTGTTGCAGTTTATACAGAATTGTATAACTCTGTTCCAGAAGATTCTTGGGCTAAACTTGCTAAATCAAGACTTCTCGTGCTTGAAGAAAACGAATAATATTTTTTTTGAGGGGCAGTAATGAACGGAAAACTGTTAAAACTTTTGACTGTGTTTTTTTGCTGCCCTTTTGCTTTTCTTTCATGTGGTATGGATGTTGTTTACTATATTTATCCATCCACTGTAACTTACAATGTTCCTGTCATAACTTCTGCAAATTATTCTGATCCTGCGAGTAACTACGAATCTGCCTATTTTAGTTTTAAAACTGAAGAAGATTCTAATGATGAGTATGGAAGCTGTACTTTTCTTGGTACCGGTGTTTATTATAAGATTTATAACAACTATTCCAAGATGAATAGTGATATTTCTACGATTGCGTCAAAAATCAGTTCTACAAGTGAAGCTTCTGCCGCTTCGTACATTATCGAAAGCTTAAAATATCAGCCGCTTGCCTGTTCAGGAACAAATGATTCTCCATTAATAAAATCGCAGGGAATGAACCGACAGGTTTACATCCGGCTTACGAATTACAACGAAGAAACCAACCCTCTTTTTGCAGCCCGCGTGCTTGTTGGAAATGGCTGTGAAAAAGGTGAATCTGCTGCCGGTGTTCAAAATCTTGGCAAACCGTTGCGATCGTATGGAAAGAATTTGAATTTTGATTTTGGCCGCAAATATACATCCGGTTCAAATTCCGGAAACTATGTTGTTCCTGAAAGCGGCGATGATGATGTTTCCTATTCTTCTGCATCAAGTTCAGGAGTATGGTATGTGGCGCTTTATGCAATTGGAGTTGCCCGTGACGAATCTTATACCACCATCTACAGCAATGCCCTTCATCTTGGGGCAGTCGGCATAAGCCAGAATTACGAAAATAACTAGTCTTGCAAATCTTTTGCATTTATTGTATATTCTTTTACACGGTCCTTTAGCTCAGCTGGATAGAGCAACTGCCTTCTAAGCAGTAGGTCGACAGTTCGATTCTGCCAAGGATCATTGCCCGATTTTATGAATCGGGCTTTTTTTTTAGGTAAATATGGCTTTTTCAAACGGAACATTTTTTTCGGCAAATGATTTTTATCGATCTGTCTTTGGAAAAAAGGTTTATAAGGTTTCTGTCTCTTCCGGGTGTACCTGTCCAAATCGGGATGGCACAAAAGGTTGGGGCGGATGTGTTTTTTGCAGTGAATCTGGTTCCGGGGATTTTATAAAAGATTCAAATGCAGAAATTGAAGTTCAGCTTAAAAAAGGAATTGAACTTATTTCGTCAAAAATCAAAGAACCTGCTTTTATTGCGTATTTTCAAAGCTTTTCAAATACTTATGGAGATGCAAAAAAACTTTTAGCGCTTTTCAAAACAGCGTTAAGTATTCCCGGAGTTGTAGGACTTGCAATCGGAACTCGCCCTGATTGTCTCGGCGATGAAATACTTCATGGAATTGCAGAGCTTTCAAAAAATCATTTTATTTCAATTGAACTTGGACTTCAGACTACAAATGATAAATCTGTTGAATATATAAACCGCTGTTATCCGAATAAGGAGTATGCAGAGGGGCTAAGACGTTTGAAGAAATTATGTCCGTCTGTGCATGTCGTTACTCACGTGATTTTTGGACTTCCCGGCGAATCGGAAAAGGATATGCTTTCTACGGTTGATTATGCCGTTCAGGCTGGTACGGACGGAATAAAAATTTCTGTTCTGCATGTTCTTCGGGGTACAAAATTGTGCCATGATTATGAAAACGGAATGTTTGAATGCATGTCGATGGAAGAGTATTTTTCGGTGTTGGGAAAGGCTATTTTAAGAATTCCGGAAAATATTGTAATTCATAGAGTTACTGGGGATGGACCTAAGAAAATTTTAGTTTCGCCGCTCTGGACCGCTGATAAGAAAAAAGTTTTGAACTCGATGACAAAGTATTTTAAGGAAAATTCTATCGTGCAGGGAGCGGGTTTTCTGAAAAAAATGAAAATCTGATGTCCCTTGACT
>CAMHIV010000214.1 GCA_946185185.1 uncultured Treponema sp.
TAAAAAACTCATAATTCCTACTGCAAAAGGAATTTTTTTAACTGACCAGCCGGAAACAAATATCGAGCGATTAATTTTCGAAGAATTCAGAGATTTTTTTAGCAAATCTGAAAAATTATGTTATAATTTAGATGGTAGAATTTTCTGCTTTTTACCAGAAAAAAGATTGACTCCCACTCAGAGAGCTTTTTTTCTTGATCCTTCCATGCAACTGCCGCTTCGAAACATCTCTATAACATCTGCATACGGATTCAGAAATAGCCCGATTTACAACCGTTGGAAATTTCATAAGGGAATTGATTTGGCCGCAAAAGATGGTACTCCAGTTTATGCATGTCAAAATGGCCGGGTAAAACAGGTACTTTCGATGGATTCCATATTTGGAAACTGCATTGTACTTCAGCACGAAAATTCTTACTCCAGTATTTACGCACATCTTTCTTCAGTAAATGTAAAACCAGGAGATGTCGTAGCAAAAGGAAATCTTATCGGATATTCCGGGCACACTGGAGCAGTAACTGGACCTCACCTTCATTTTGAAATCAGAATGAACGGTGAAGCATTAAACCCGGAAGAGGTTCTTGATTTTTCCGGAAGACGATGAAAGGATGGCAGATGGACAAGAGAAAAATAATTCTTTTTACACTATTATTTTCTTCAATTCTCATCGCCCTTCAGGCGGAAACATTCCGTATAAGAAAAACAAATCTGATAAACCTGGACAATAGTTATTCAGAACAGACCGTAAAAATTGGAATAAATGACGGAATTTCTGTGCAGCTTCCAAACGACAAAACCTACATAGAAGGTCTGGAATTAAAAATTCAAATTCCAAAAATTATCAATGACTGGCGAGATTGCGTTGCCTTTTCAATTTACGATGAAGTATCTCCGCTTCCGGGCGCAAGTCAGATCGATTACAGCGGAAAAAAAATATATGTCACTCCCCTTCCTCAAAAATTGAACTGGATTGTTCAGATACCGCTTCAGGAAGAAAATTCAATCAAAAGCAGTGCTTATGTTTCAAAAATCAATGTAATACCTTCCGTAAACGACAGTTTTACTTTTTTCCGATTTCAGCCCGCAATGAAAGGTGTCCCGGACGAAACCTACGAAGCAGAACTTTTAGTTTCCGTTAAGCCGATTCTAAAAAATCTTGGCGAGCTGACGCTTTTTGTGCAGAATTCAGCAGGAGAAAAACTTTCCGCAGAAATATTCATTGACGATAATCCTGTGATTTTGAAAAATAACAAGATTTTTCTTAAACCCGGAGTTCACAACCTTTCGGTACAGAACAGTGACTACAGGAACGAATTCCGTTCAATCGTAATTGAGCAGGCAAAAAATACAGAAGTAAAACTTACTTTAAGAAGTAACGACCCTGTATTAAAAATAACAGCTCCTGCAAACACCCAAATTTTCCTCGATTCAAAACAGATCCAGGCAGACGGAAAAGAATTTGTTGTATCAGAAGGTGACCACACAATCAGATATCTTTTGGGCGGCTACGAAATGATTCGAACTGTAAACATTCAGCGGGGAAAATCCTACAACGTAAATCTTATTGTTGATATGGAAATCTCTGAAGAATAATTTTTTTCAGATATTTAAAATTATAAAAAAATCACTAAAGATTTTCCGTATACAGGGCGATAATAATAGTACCGGGGACATTTTCCCCTCCCACCCGTGTTCCCGGTTGCCTGATGGGCATGGCGCTGCACAAAGCAGCGCCTTTTTTTATGCATAATCCATTTATAAAAAAGAACAAACACTATAGAAGAAAATTGACAAAAACGGCCAAATTTCATACTCTTGTAGAATGAACGATATAAAAAAATCTACTTTAGTTTGGTTCAGCCTTCTTTTTCTGGCGGCAATTATTTTAGGCTCGCTTTTAGGCTTAGGACTTTCTGAAACAGTAAACATCAAAAATACAGAATACATTACCTCCTTCGACACAGCTCTTCCTACAAAGCTTTTGGATATCAATGGAGAATTAATCACAGAATTTTCTTCAGATGAAAAACGTGAAATCATAAGTTTGAATCGTCTTCCACAGCACATGCTTGACGCCCTGCTTACACGCGAAGACCGTATTTTTTACAAACACCACGGATTCAGTTTCAAAGCCGTTATGCGTGCAGTTGTGGGTAAACTTACCGGAAAATCTCTTGGTGGTGGTTCAACCCTTACACAGCAGATAGCAGGTACCCTTTACTGCGACCGCACCGAAATGTCGATTATGCGAAAAATCAAGGAACTCTGGTGGGCCATTCAGATGGAACGACACCTTTCTAAAAACGAAATCCTTGAACTCTATCTGAACAAGATTTACTTTGGCGGTGGAACCTACGGTGTAAATGCAGCCTCAAAATACTACTTTGGACACTCCGCAGAAGAAATCACACCGGCGGAAGCAGCTATTCTTGTAATTCAGCTTTCAAACCCGGCTTTCTACAATCCTTTTGACCATCCTAACAGAGCAATGGACCGCCAGAGGGACGTTTTAAATTCAATGGTTCATGCCGGATACATTACAAGAGAAGACGCAGATGAATCGTTTGACGAATTCTGGAGTAATTTTGACTACACACGAACAAGCTCTTCTGCTTACATGATGAGAGACGACAAAGCTCCCTGGTTCAGCGAATTTGTTCGCCGTGAACTGGGTGGAATGATTTACGGAAGCCAAAATATTTATACAAGCGGCTTCACCGTAAACACAACCTTGAACCTGAAGCATCAGGAACATGCTCAGCGCATTATGGAAAAATATATCCGCATTGCAAATGAACGCTATCAGGCAGAACATTCTTCACGCTCAGGAATGGCATTTTCAACATACATTCCGATGACAGAACTTGTTTCTCTCGTATTCAATCTTCCTGCAATCAAAGTAAGTGAACAGCGCGCACAGGCTATCGCAAATGCCTCGTACAAAAATCAAATCAACCCGATTCTCGATGTAGTTTCGATGATGACCGGCATAGACAGCCTTAAAATCAGCGTAATCAACAAGGCCAATGCCGAAACAAAAAAAGAAAGCGAAAAAACTACTATCGAAGGAACAATGGTTTCGATAGAAAACGATACCGGCTATATCACTGCACTGGTCGGAGGAAGCAAATTCGATCAGGAAAACCAGTTTATCCGCGCCGTTCAGGCACGAGTTCAGCCGGGTTCAGCCTTCAAACCGCTTTATTATACAGAAGCAATTGATTCCAGAAAATTTACACCTGTAACACCTATTTCCGATACTCCTGTTGTATTCCACACAGCTGATGGTAAGCCATATATTCCATTAAACTTCAAAGGTGAATGGGAAGGCGATGTTGAAGTCTGGTACGCACTTTGTCGTTCCATGAACGTTCCTTCGCTCAAGGTTCTCGACGGAATCGGATTTGACGCCGCAATTAACCGCGCAGTATCACTTTTGGGAATTTCCAAAGAAGAACTCCCTACCCGCGCATTTATTCCGGGTTATCCTCTCGGACTTGGTGTAGCTTCTGTCCGCCCGATTGAAATGGCAAGAGCCTTCAGTATCATCGCCAGCAGCGGTAAAGAAATCACACCTATGGCAATCCGAACTGTAGAAGACCGCAACGGAAACGTAATAATGAACCCTGAACGAGAAATCCGTGAAGCACAAAAAGCTAAAGGCGATGCAATTCAGGTGCTTTCTCCTCAGACTGCATTTGTAATGGAAAAAATGCTCGAAAACACTGTAAATGGTCCAGGAACCTTGAGTGCCCAGAGCTGGAAGTTCGATTACAAAACAGAAAACGGTCAGAAGTATACTATCCATGCCGGCGGAAAAACCGGTACTACACAGAACTGGGCCGACGCATGGACAGTTGGTTTTACTCCTTATAATACTTCTGCATTCTGGTTCGGATTTGATAAACCGGGGCAGTCTTTGGGTCTAAAAATCACTGGTGCAACTCTTGCAGGTTTTGCCTGGGGTGACTACATGCGCGAAATTCATCGTGGTCTTCCGGCAAAGGATTTCAACAAACCGGCAGAAGGTGTAATTCAGGTAACCGTTTGTTCCGTAAGTGGAAAAATTGCTACTCCGGAATGCGGAAGTCATGTAACAACTCAGTGGATTCTTGAAGGAACTCAGCCAACAGATATCTGTCCTACACACGGCGGAAAGACTTCAAATTCTTCTGCACTTGGTATTTTCCGACTTAAGAATGAAATGTATCAGTCTGGTGCCCGAAGTATGAGAACATTTGAAAAAACACCTCTCAAACTTAATCTTGACTTCCTGACTGGAGTTGAAGTAAATTCAAGCAGAAAAGAGACGGTAAACACAGAAACAAAACAAGATGAACAAAACAC
>CAMHIV010000215.1 GCA_946185185.1 uncultured Treponema sp.
ACCTTTTTTTTGATTTTATATTTACCATTTAGCATAGTAGAATAAAATCATTTATTTGATTATAATGAAGTATTATGAGTTACAAATCAGTAGATCCAAAAGCAGACTTCCCTAAGCAGGAAGAAGAAGTTTTAAAATATTGGCAGGAAAATGACATTTTTAAAAAGTCAGTAAGTCAGCGGGAAGGGGCTGAAGAATTCGTATTTTATGACGGTCCTCCGTTTGCAACAGGTCTTCCTCATTTTGGACATTTTATTCCATCTACAATCAAAGATATTATTCCTCGTTATCAGACAATGAAGGGTAAAAAGGTTGAGCGTCGTTTCGGTTGGGACTGTCACGGTCTTCCTGTTGAAAACCTTATTGAAAAAGAACTTGGAATTAACTCAAAGCATGAAATCGAAGCATTTGGAATTGATAAATTCAATGATAAATGTAAGGCATCAGTTTTAAAGTATACTTCTGAATGGCGCAAAACAATTACCCGCATGGGTCGCTGGGTAGACTTTGATCACGATTACAAAACAATGAATCCAGATTACATGGAATCAATCTGGTGGGTTGCAAAAGCTCTTTGGGATAAAGGTCTTATCTACGAAGGAAAATATATTCTCCCATATTGTCCTAGATGTTCAACAGTTCTTTCGACTCACGAACTTGCACAGGGATATAAAGATGTTCAGGATGCAACTGTAACTGTTCGCTTTAAGATTACAAAAGCTCCTCAGGGTGTAAAAGATCCTGATATGGCAAACGGAAAAACATACTTCCTTGCCTGGAC
The DNA here is from genome assembly GCA_946185185.1 of uncultured Treponema sp. GTDB lineage: Bacteria > Spirochaetota > Spirochaetia > Treponematales > Treponemataceae > Treponema_D. The sequence goes on from CAMHIV010000215.1 coordinate 782, forward strand.
AACAACTCCTTGGACTCTTCCATCGAACCTTGGACTTTGTATGGGTCCTGAAATTGATTATGTAAAGATTCTCGACAAAGAAAGCGGCGACTTCTATATTTTTGCCGAAGCTCGTCTTTCTGCTTACTACAAAGAAGAATCTGCTTATGAGATTATCTATCGTGCAAAGGGTAAAGATTTTATTGGGGCCCGCTATGAACCTCTTTTCCCTTACTTTGCAAAATATGCAGATCCTGCTGTATGCGAAGCTGATTCAAATCAGAAATGTACAGAAGGCGCATTCCGCATGTTCAATGCAGATTACGTTTCTACAGAAGATGGTACCGGTATTGTTCATATTGCACCTGCATTTGGTGAAGAAGATAACAAGGTTTTCCGCGGTTCCGGCGTTCCTAACGTTGAACCAATTGATGCTGAATGTAAGTTTACAAAAGAAGTTCCTGATTATCAGGGACAGTTTGTAAAGGATGCTGATAAAGCTATTATTCAGCGTCTCAAGGAAGAAAAGAAGCTTGTAAAACGAGATACAATTGTTCACTCATATCCACACTGCTGGCGTTGTTCATCACCTCTTATTTACCGTGGAATTGGTTCATGGTTTGTAAAGGTGCAGGATCATCATGAAGGTCTCTTAAAGGCAAACAGCCAGATTAAGTGGCAGCCTGCTCATATCAAGGAAGGTCGTTTTGGAAAATGGCTTGCCGGTGCAAGAGACTGGGCTGTAAGCCGTAACCGTTTCTGGGGAAACCCTATTCCAATCTGGAAGTGTGATGACCCTGAATGTAAACATGTAATTTGCGTAGGCAGCCGACAGGAACTTGCTGATTTGAGCGGAACTTATCCTGAAGATTTGCACAAACAGTACGTTGATAAAATTACAATCAAATGTCCAAAATGTGGAAAGACAATGCACCGTATTCCAGAGGTATTTGACTGCTGGTTTGAATCAGGTTCTATGCCATATGCTCAGCAGCATTATCCTTTTGAAAATAAGGAATACTTTGAAAAGCACTTCCCGGCTAATTTCATTTCTGAAGGTCTTGATCAGACTCGAGGTTGGTTCTATACGCTCACAGTTCTTGCAAGTCATCTTTTTGATAAACCTGCATTCCAGAACTGTATTGTAAACGGTCTTGTACTTGCTTCTGACGGTCGCAAAATGAGTAAGTCGCTTAGAAACTATACAGACCCTGTTGAAGCAATCGATAAATTCGGAGCAGATGCTTTGCGCCTCTTCCTTATTCATTCACCGGTGGTAATGGCAAATGACCTTCGCTACAGTGATGAAGGTGTTCGCGAAGTAATTAAGAATATCATTCTTCCATTGTGGAACAGTTACAGCTTCTTTGTAACTTATGCAAATATCGATGGTGTTCAGCCGGATGGTCACTTGTTTGATTCAAAAACTCCGTCAAATCCTTTGGATGCATGGCTCCTTTCAATTACACAGAAGCTCGTAAAAGATGTAACTGCAGGTCTTGAAGATTATGATTTGAGCGGTGCTGTTGATCCAATTGTTAAGTTCATCGATGAAATGAATAACTGGTACATCCGCCGAAGTCGCCGCCGTTTCTGGAAAAGTGAAAACGATTCAGACAAGAAAGAAGCTTATGAAGCTCTTTATATTGCCTTAAAGACTTTCAGTCAGGTTGCATGTCCATTCATTCCGTTTATCACAGAACAGATGTGGCAGAATCTTAAGACTTCTTCTGATAAAGAATCTGTTCATCTTTCTGATTATCCTGTTTATAACAAGGCTTGGAGAAACGAAGAACTTGAATTCAAGATGGCTACTGTTCAGCAGGCTGTTTCTATGGGACGAAGTCTCCGAAATACATTCAACCTCAAAAACCGCCAGCCACTTGCTTCAGTTGCTCTTGTTACTCGCAATGCAGATGAAAAGCGTGTTCTTGCCGAAATGGAAGATTCTATTCGCGAAGAACTTAATGTAAAAGCTGTTGAATTTCACGACAGAGAAGACGAACTTGTAGAATACAAGGCAAAGGCAAACTTTAAGGTACTTGGAAAAGAACTTGGTCCAAAGATGAAGGCTGCTGCTGCTGTAATTCAGGGCTTAACTTCTGAACAGATTCAGTCTATTATCGAAGGTACAAAACTTTCTATCGATGTAGATGGAACTTCTGTAGAGCTTTCAGAAGATAAACTTATTATCGAGCGACTTGAAAAAGATGGCCTTAAAGTTTTGAACGAAGGAACTTTAACTGTTGGTCTCGATTCAAAAATTACTGATGAACTCAAAAAAGAAGGTTATGTTCGTGACCTCGTTCGCGGTATTCAGAATCTTCGTAAGGAAAGCGGTTTGAACGTTACTGACAGAATCAAGCTTTCTGTTTCAGGCGATGAAGAATTAAAAGCTGCTTATGAAATGTTTGCTGATTTTGTAAGTGGTGAAGTACTTGCTTCTTCTGCAGAGTTTACAGCTTCTATTTCAAATCCAACTGAAGTAGATGCAGATGATAAGAAGTGGAGCATTTCTATTGAAAAAGCTTAATCTAAAGAGAGTGCAGGGATTTTTGCCTTGCACTTTCTTTGCTTTTATTCTGATTTTTCTCTTGGTTTCAGTTTCCTGTAAATCTGCACCTCTTGTAGAGCCAGATGTACAGCCTGTTGATTTGATTGATTCAAAAAGTTCGTTTTATCTTCGAATTCCTACATCTGTGGATTCTTTGCTTTTGGAAACTGTCCTTGCTTCCAATTTTCCAAATATGTCTCAGGAAAATATAAAAAGAATTTCTTCAAGAATCGATACAATTTACATTGGTTTAAACAGAACCAAAAAGGGTGTTGACTGGCAGATTTCTCTTTTGTGTAATTTCCCAAAAATTGCAACTGATATAGCGTTTTCAAAAAAGAAAGGCTGGGAAGTTGAAAAATATGAAGTTATAAATTCTAAGCAGAAAAAATCTGTTTATGAAATCTTTTCAAAAAGCGCAATTTCTGCTGCATTTCCTTCAGAAAAAGTGGCCTGCTTTGGGCGCGATATTCCGGAAATGCTTGAAAAATATCATGAATTAACTGTAAATCCTGACGCAAATTTTGTAGAACCTGAATTCAGAAATACTTATGACTGGCTTTCGTACGAGAATGGAATTCCTGATAATGAAATCCATTTTTATGCTTCACGCCCTCAGTCATTTTTGTCTGTACTGATTGGAGCTCAATTAAATTATCAGCTTGATTATATCCGCGGTAAGATGTTTAATGATTCCAAGAATTCAAATCAGTATATAATGGAACTTGAATTTGAATTTAAAGACAGACGTATTATGCCGGCTGCAAAGGGTGCAATTACACTGGCTTTAGGTCTTACCGATAGCGAAGTAAGAAAAGATTCTGATACTCACCTTACGATTTCAAATATAAAAATATCTAAAAAGCAGCTTTATCAGCTTTTGTCACTCAGGTAGGAATATGAAACGCTTATTCTGCGCTGTTTTTATTTCTTTTATATTTTTTTCATGTAATACCTCAGCTCATTTTCCGATTCCTGGTGAATCTGAAGTAAAAAAGAACAATATGTATGTTGAATATTTGAATATTGC
>CAMHIV010000216.1 GCA_946185185.1 uncultured Treponema sp.
TCGTACCATGGCAAAATTAATACCTGATGCTGCTACCTGAGCCCAGTCGATAGTTCCTTGAAAGCGTGATACGTCAATTCCGTATGTTACTGAAGAATTCTCGCCTACACTACTAGCATTAACAAGGTCTGAAAGATTTATTTTTTCACCGAAAAGCTTTTGAATTTTCCCTAAAAATGAAGCTTCTTCTGTGTATGCACCCAAATCGCTTTGTCTGGCATCTTCATAAAATTCTACAATAATCGACGGTGTTACTGAATTTTTTCTTGAGCCGCCCGCATCTTTTGAAAGAATGAGAGTGTTTCTGCTTTTTTGAATTATGTATAAATCTTCCGGAATCTTTTTAAATTTCCGGCCATAAGAATCTTTGTATGTTCCCGAGTTTGATTCAACATAAATTGCTTTGATTTTTTCTATCAGGTTGCTTTTTTCCGGCAAAACATAGAATTGGCCTGTGATGTAGTTTGCAGGGCTTACAATATTTGTGCTTACCGAGTTTTTTCCATAATAAAGAGCATAATGATTTGAAGTCATGTCGTAGCGGACTGCAAAATCTGCTTTCCATTTTTTGATTTCGTTTTTCGGGTCTTCAAAATGGGCGTATATTCCAGGCGCCTGATTTTCGCCGCCTCCGATTCCCCGGGAAAATAAATCTATTGAATAGCCTTCCGGAAAACTTATTCCCCGGTTTGCAATCCTGACTTCTTTTAATGGATTAGATTCCTTTCCGAAAAATCCGGCGGCAACCGTATTCTTGTTAAATTCATCTGCAAAGTCTGCTTCAAAATACCACTGTCGGTTCAGCATAAAGTATGTGGAAAGATCGACCTGCTGCTTAAAAACTGGTGTTTCCGGCGAAAAATCCCAGCCGTCTTTATCTTTTGTAAAGGTAAAAGTTCCTGTTACATTTCCTTCCCAGTAGCCGCCTGCAAGAAATTCAATTTCCGCCTTTCCGATTTTTTTATCAAAAAGAGTTTTTGTTCCTTCTTTTTGAAATGGCAGCATTTCACTCGGATTTTCCATTGCGGCGGCTCTTGCTGCTTCCTGAACTTTTATGTCTTCCGCAAAAATATTTTTCTGCGCAAAAAGAGCTGAAAATAAAAATAGAATTGCGATTGCCGTTTTTTTGCTGCTTAAAAGCCGGGCTTTTTTTACTTCAACTTCCGGATGCTTTTTTTTCAGATTAAAAATGGCATCTTCTACGGCTTTTTTCTTTTTTTCGCCAAAGTCAAACAGGACTTCCTGCTTTGGATAATTTTCCGAAACAACATTTTCAAAGCCTACACCTAAAAGTCTTATAGGTCTTCCCCGTTCGTATTTTTTTTCGAACAGATTTTTTGCTCTTTCAAAAAAATTATCCAGACTTGTAATGTAGTCTTCTTCTGTTCCTCGTATTGAAATTGTTGTAAAGTCGTCGTAGCGGAGTTTTATCATTATTGTCCGGCTATAGCCTTTTTCTTCCTTCATTCTAAAAATAACGGAATGACACAGTTCCATGAGCTTTGTTTCTGCAATATATAAATCACTTATGTCTTCCGGAAAGGTTGTTTCCGCACTGATAGAATGGGAACTTGTGGACTTTTGTTCAAGGGGAAGGCCTCGAACAGCGTTGAAAAGGAAGGAACCGCAGCTTTCGCCAAACATTTTTTGAAGAAGTTCTTTTTTGTGCGCATAAATATCTTTGGTTGTGTAAAAGCCTGCGCGATTTAAGCGTTCTAAAGTTTTTTCTCCGATTCCCCATACTTTTTTTAACGGAAGTGATAGCATGAACTTTTCTTCGTCGCCGGGAAGAATCTGGTATAAGCCGTCCGGCTTGTTTATTTCGCTTGCAATTTTTGCAAGATACGCATTTGGTGCGATTCCAATTGAAACTGTAAGTCCTGTGTTTTTTAAGACTTCGCTTCTGATTTTTTCTGCAATTTCTTCGGGAGTTCCAAAAAGAAGCTCAGTTCCTGTGATGTCAACGCTTGCTTCATCAATTGAAAGCTGCATCATATCCGGAGAATATTTTTTAAGCGTTTCCATAACTTTTGAAGAAACTTCTGAGTAGCGGTCGTATCTTCCGTGGGTGAAAATTCCCTGGGGGCAGAGTTTTACGGCCTTGAAAACCGGCATTGCCGAATGGACCCCAAATTTTCTTGCTTCGTAAGAGGCTGTGGAAACAACACTTCTTGGTTCTCCCGGTAAACCGCCTACGATTACAGGTTTTCCTTTCCATTCCGGATGGTCAATTTGTTCAACAGAGGCAAAAAAAGCATCTAAATCAACGTGGAGGAAGCATTTTTCGTATTTCATTTTACTTCCTCTAAGTTATTTTTTTTGAATGAGTCGACTTCAAGTGTTTTTGTAATCTCAATTCGTTTGTTTTCGTCTGAAAGAGTTTTACATGCTTCAATTGTAACTATGGAAGTTATCTTTTCGTCTGCAATGTATGAAAGTTCAAAATCTGACGGCGGGTAGAGTGGCATCATAAAATAATCCGTTTTTCCTTCAGAGATATATGAGTATTCTGAATAAACAACTGGATTATTTTCCTTGGAGCTCACAGAAACTCTCACATTTTCAAATTGTTCATTGAGATGAATATTAAGTGTTCTCTGTAAATTCTTAAAGTTTTCATAATCGGAAACATGAATTCTAATGTAAGAGCCGTCTGTGTCATTTATTTTTTCAGTTTTGGGTTTATTATCCGTCTGTTTGTATTCTTCCGGAATAAAAATTGCCGAAAGCAGAAGAATTATCGTAAAAATTAAAACTGAAAGAGAAATTGCAATTACATTCTGGCGGATAAAGGTTCGGCGCTTTTTTTCAACCCGTTTCCAGACTGCGTTTAATCTCAATAGAAGTCTAAGCCAGGTGTATTCAAAAGGCATAAAGGCCAGAGAAACTATCAAGTTCATCGAAAATGAACAGAAAACGATATCATGTGTTTTTTCCGGAGCTGCATACAAAACAAGCTGTACAAAGTATGGCAAAAATGGAAGAGCCAGCAGAATAAAAAACAAAGCCAGGGTTCCGGTTCTTTTTATTACTCGTGAAAGGTAAACAATTAGGTATTCTACGGTGAACAGGTAGAAAAAAGTGATATCATAGGCCGAGAAAATAAAAATGTTTACAATACTTGTAAGCGGAAGCATATAGGTGTAAAACGAAGCCGGCTGGAAAATATGCAGTTTTAGGGTAATGAGATAGGTAAAAGAAATAATTGCAAAGCCCGTAAAGAATTTTATTGAAAGCTGAATGTACGAATCCGACGGAACGGTTTTAAATATTATCCAGGCAAAGAATTGACCGGCGGAAAAAGCAAGGGCTGTAAGAGCGACTCTTGCGGGGATGAAAATCCAGGCTTTTAGGATATTTTTTCTTTTTTGTTGAGCACCGGGAAGAAGCTCATTATAAAAATTGTAACAAGGATTGTAATGCAGATTGCAGTTACCGTTGCTTTTTCCGGAATGATAAGCGAATAACTACCAAGCTGGATTACCGTTGAGTGCCGGTCCCAGGAGTAATTTTTACCGGAAAAGTTTGAGGAAACATTTTCAAAAAAGTGAATGATTTTTTTTATGTAATCGGCGCTGGAGTTTTGTTCGACAAAAAAATCAATTCCAATTGCAGGAATAGAGTTTTCCAGAAAGGCGGAACTTGATGCGTTTTCTTTTAAAATGCGCTTCTTGTAAAAGGGAGAAAGAATACCGCCTTGAATTACGTAAAATAATCTGCTTTCAAAGAATGCGTTTGAAGTAAGGGAAATCAGGTGCGCAGGGGAAAAGGTTCCGCCGCCGCCGGGAATTATAGTGTTGATTTTGTTGTTAAAGGCAACGCATACGACTGCATCTTTTTCGGTCAGCTCCATTATGTTAATCATACTTTTAATGCCCGAAGTTGTGGAGTCTGCAAAATTTTCCGGATTATCTCCATAGCTGAAAATAAAATGAACGTCGGTTTCTCTTGTGTAAAGCGCCTCTATGCTGTTTAAAATGTTTAGAATCAAGGTGTGATGTTTTACCGCATCATCCATGGAAATTACAAAATAAAGTTCGCCGTTTTCTTCGTCCGGTGAATCAAAGTCCACTTTCAAACTGTAAGGAAAAAGTTCCCGGCTTGCATGCATAAGTGGTAACTCTAGGCAGGAAATGTTGTTTTTATGAAGAAAATTTTTTAAAAGTTCGCATTTTTCATAGCCTTCACTGGTCTGCGCGTAAACGGAAAAAAGACCGGAAAAAGCGAAAAAAAGCGAAAAAAATATGAAAAAAAAACTATTTTTCTTCATATTAATAGATTATAATAATTCCAGTTTACAATGCAAGTGTCGTGAGTTATAATTTTTGAGACACAGTTAGGA
>CAMHIV010000217.1 GCA_946185185.1 uncultured Treponema sp.
GTATTGCAACTAATTTTCTTGACTCCTTCGGAGATTTTTTCATCAATCACGGTGGTCACGATGCGGCAGCAGGATTCAGTTTTGAAAAAGAAAAGATTAATCTGTTTTTTCAAAAAGCAGCAGAAATATCTTCTTCCTTCAACCTGGAAGATGAAGCTCAGACTCTTAACATTGATGCTGAACTTCCAGCCGACTACATAACGCCGGAGCTTTTAAACACAGTAAATATGTTCGAACCTTTCGGTGAAGAAAATAATGATTTGATTTTCCTGGCAAAAGACCTTAAAATTCAGGATATGGTTGCTGTTGGAAAAACTGAACGACAGCACTTAAAAATCATATTCGACTGCGGAAAATTCAAATTTACGGGAATGTTCTGGGGCGAAGGTGAACGGCTAAACAGAGATTTTTCTGTAGGAGACAGGTTAAATGTTCTTTTCAACATCGGAAGAAACACCTTCAACGGCAACACTGTTCCTCAAATGATAATTCTGGACGCAGAAAAAGTATAAATTAAAAAAAACAATTATAAAAATGGGAGAATTTTATGAAAAAAATACTGGCACTTATAATTACAAGTATAGCTGTAATATCGCAGATACAGGCAAAAACAGTTGCCTTTCAAACTGAAAACTATACAGGAACAATTTCTTATAATGAAAAAGCAAAACCAGGGGAAGCAGTTTTTGCCCGCATGAACATGAAAATTAACAGAACGGCAAAAAAGAAGTCATCTCCAGAACCAGAAGCTGTTCTTGAACTTTTCAAAGAAAACAAAAAAATTGATTCAGCAAAATTTTATTTTTTAAATTCAAAAGCAAAAAGACAGACAACACCTGATATGCTTGCCGCAGTACCTCTTTCCCTTTGGACAAACGGAGGCGGAGAACATTCGTTAAAAATCATTTTTAACACAGGAATCAGCGAAGAAAAGCCAAGAGAAGTAATTCTTCCATTCACACTGGAAACTGTTGAATGGAATTCAGAAACCTTGAATCTTGACGAAAGAAATTCCAGCATCAAGCAGGACATGAGCCCGGAACGGCTTAGCCAGATTGAAAAATTGAACAAAATTTTAGGCACAATCAATACTCAGAATATCTATTCACTCAAGCCGTTTATAATGCCGGTAAACACAACAAGACAAACAGCCTGCTGCGGCGACAGAAGAATATACGCCTACACAAACGGGAAATCTTCAACTTCCCTTCACTACGGAAACGACTATGGCGTTCCGGAAGGAACTGAAATCAGCGCCTGCAGCGATGGAAAAGTCGTACTTGCAGAATTCAGAATTTCTACCGGCTGGTCAGTTGTAATTGAACATCTTCCGGGCCTATACAGTTTGTATTACCACATGAGTTCGCTCAACGTAAAAGAAGGCGATTCTGTGCGACAGGGAGAAAAAATAGGACTTTCCGGATCTACAGGTCTTGCAACCGGCCCTCATCTTCATTGGGAAGTGCGTCTGAATATGGCTGCCGTACAGCCGACATTTTTCATGCAAAACTTTGCATTCCAGCACGAATAATTTTACATTATTCAGGGCGCAGACTTAAGATTCCGTTTTCGGCGAAAATGCCATAAAAAACGCCGGGTCTGCAGCCGGAAAGATTTATTGTGTATAATTTAGAAAGGCCTGGCAAAAGCAGCGAAAAAGGATTTAATCCAAAACTAGCTATTTTAAACAGATTTCTTTTTTCATCGGGAGTACAGCCCAAAAGGCATTTTCTGTTTTCAAGATAATACGGAACCAGATACGTACCCTCTTTTTTTGAAAAAATATTCCTTCTAGAAAACACTGAATTCGTGCCGTAAATTTTTTCGGGAAAAAAATATGTATTTTCGCCGAATTCTGCGCAGGAAAAATCTGCAGCAAGAAAATCATCCGGCCATGAACGCTCGATTTTTACAACTTCCTGTCCGGCTCTGTCCAAAATTGAAATATTCGCACTTACAGTACTTCCATCCGAAGTTTCGCTGAACCCGTAAAAGACGATGCGCAGTACCTGGTAATTATCCGGAAGTACCTTTTTGCACGAAAAATAACAGGAGACAAGGCAAACCGTATTTGCAACGATTAAAAAGCTTAATACGCTCAATAAAAGAGAAAATACAAAAATAATCACCGGATTCTTTGTTTTCATTATTCTATCATTTTGAGGAATGCTTCTTCGTCAATTACAGGTATTCCAAATTTTGCAGCCTTCTGATTTTTTGAAGATCCACTGGAAACATCATTTGTAACCAGATAACTTAAATCCTTTGTAACCGAACTTTTTGCCATTCCGCCAAGTTTTTTTACAAGCATTTCTGCATCGGAACGCTTCATAGATTTTAGTTCACCGGTAAAGCAGAAGGATTTTCCGGAAAGTTTACCGCCCTCTGTCGTAGTAATCGTAATAGTTTCCCTTGCAAGACTGCGCATTTCCTCTGCATTTTCTGCTAAACCTTCAACGGCAATTTTTGCCATTATATCCGCAAAACCATAAACAGCACTTGCCTGCTCTTCCGTCATTGAAAGAAGGCTTTCAAGATTGTTATAACCGGAAGAAACCAGTTTTTCGACTGTAGTTTCGCCAATGCCTTCGATATCAAAGCCTGCAATGAAGGCTGAAAGACTCATGCTCCTGTGATTTTGAATTGAAATATAAACTTTTTCTGCGCCGAGAGATTTTTTATCAGAAGCAATACTTTCTTCATTGAGGAAAAACGGCGTTAAATCCGAAACCGTAAGTTTATACAAATCAGAAATGCAGGAAACCTTACCTGAATTAAAAAGATCTGAAACAAGGGTTTCGCCCAGATCCCGGATATCAACAACCTGCACCCATTTTAAAAGCTGATGCAGCATTCGTTTAGGACATTTTTTGTTCGGGCAAAAAAGACGGCTACCTTCATCCAGCAATAGAGTTCCACAGCATTCACATTTTTCAGGCACCGGCACATCAGATTCAGTTTCACAGTCTTCGTGAAAAGCTTTTTCGATTTTTGGAATAATTTCGCCGCGTTTTACAACAACAACCTTGCAGCCGATTTTTACACCAAGTTCTCGCATTGTATCAGGATTTGCAAGACTTGCCCGCTTTACAACAGTGCCGTTCAAATCTACTTCATCAAATACCGCAACAGGAGTATATGTACCTCCGTTTCGACTCCATTCAACCAGTCTTAAAACAGAAACCGCTTCTTCAAGGCTGAATTTAAATGCAATCTGCCGGTCCGGGCGGGCACGGCTTGCATCAGCATGATTTATTACCCGTTCCTTGATTACAAGCCCATCGATATCATAATCCAGGGATTTGCGGATTTCCATTACATGAGCGCGATAATCGATTACTTCATTTGCAGAACGGCATATTTTAAGCGGAACTGTGTTAAAACCACAGGCAGAAAGCCAGCTCACTTTTTCTTCTTCGTCAGAAAAGGGCTGGACTCCTTCGGTTGCAAAGGCATCATAAGTTATAAGAACCAGATTTTCACTTCCTTCACCGTCTTTGCGCTTCATAAGCCCGTTTGCCGCATTACGACAGTTAGCTTTGTCGGAAAATTTCGTCCGGTGAACTTCATGAGTCATAATGACTTCTCCGCGAACTCCTCCGGTATAATCAATCAGTTTCCCGTTAGAATCGTATAGAAAAGCTGGAACGCCGTTCATTTTTTTTGCATTAGGAGTTATATCATCGCCGATGGAACCATCACCGCGGGTAACCGCATGAATCAATTTTCCATGAGAAAACTGCAGTTCAAGAGACGCACCGTCAAGCTTGTATTCCACAAGATATTCCGAATAAGAATGTTTTTCCGCCCAGGCAAGAAACTGCTCTGGATTTGCAGCTTTTTCCTGGCTACCCATAGGCATTACATGGTGAATCTTTTTGAAATTTCCGGAATCGGCTCCAACCTTATGAAGAATTTCATTTTCAGGATCCAGAGACTTAAGCTCATCCCAAAGAAGATCGAATTCTGCATCAGAAATTTCACCTTCCCCGTTATAATAACTTTCCTGATATTTTTTTATCAGTCGCTGAAGTTCTGAAATTCTTTTTGCCTTGTCGCTGTTTCGTTCAGCTTCCTCAATATCAAATAAATCACCCATTTTTTGCCTATTCTTTTATAAACATCAATTCGTTGATTACGCGAGCCTGATCAAGCCCCTTTCGCTCAAACTTGGTTTCTGGACGCCATTCCAAAGATATCTGGGTTATGGTAGATGTTGTTGCTAACCATGCTGGTCCAGTTGGAACTGATTTTGGAAGAATTACTCCTTTCAATAGAGCTG
>CAMHIV010000218.1 GCA_946185185.1 uncultured Treponema sp.
GTTGGAGAAATAAGATGTATAGATATATTGGCAATAAAACAAAACTGCTTTCTCCAATTCTTGAAACAGTGCGTAATATAATAGGTGATGAAGGTACTGTAGCAGATATTATGGCAGGAACTGGACAGGTGTCAAAAGCATTGTTTGAAAATGGTTATTCTGTAATTTCATCTGATATAATGACATATACAAAGTTTCATTTAATAACTGAATTATGTATAAAATCAGAACCAACTTTTTCTAAATTATCTGAAATTAAAAAAAAATCTGATTCTAAATACAAGGATGTAATTGCCTATTTAAATGGATTAGCACCTATGGAAGGATTCTTCTATAAAGAGTATTCACCAGATGGGAAACCTTTTAATGGAAGTGAACCAAGAAAATACTTTACAACAGAAAATGCAAAAAAAATAGATGCTATTCGTGAGACAATCAATAAATGGGTTTCTTCAAATCAAATCACAGAACTTGAAGAGGCCTTGCTAAAACATTCTCTTATAATGAGTGTAAATGATGTTGCCAGCATTTCTGGAACTTATGGATACTTTTTGTCTAAATTTACGAAAAGTGCTTTGGAACCAATAGAATTAAAAGTATATAGTTTTACGGAAAATCATAAAAATAATTCTTGCACAATCATGCAAGGGTATGCAGAAGAATTATCAAAGCGTATAACGGCAGATTTATGCTACATTGACCCTCCATATATGAAAAGGCAGTATGCAGCAAATTATCACATTTTGGAAACGCTTGCTGTTGGTGACTGTCCTACAGATTTGATTGGAAAAAGTGGTCTTAGAAATTGGTGGTATGAATATTCTGACTTTTGCACAAAAACCAAAGGATTACAGGCTTTCGAAAAAATTTTTGAAAATATGAATTGTAATAACTTTCTTATAAGCTACAATGAAGACGGTTTGTTTCCGATTGAAATCTTAAAAGACTTTTTTTCTAAGTATGGGACAGTAAATATTGATATCATAGATTATCAAAGGTTTAGGAGCAACCAAAGTTCTTTACCGCATAATATAAATGAATATCTAATTACTGTGAGGAGATAAGTATGGAATTCGTAGAAGCTGTATTTTATAGAAAATTGACTGAATCAGATTTCAAGAAAATGTATAAGATTGAAAAACCTGCTTCCGGCGGTGGGCAGACTTATATTGAGGTTACAGGTATTAAAGATTCTGAACTTTCAAAGTTTCTCTCCTATGGAGAAGTTTTTGACAATACAGATCCTGATGGGAGACAATCTTATAGAATCCATGCATATTCGCTAGGAAAAGATGCAAAGACAGGAGAAAACTCAGAAAGTGAAAATTCTTTCTTGTTTTTTAATCCTCGGCATGGAAGGAACTACTGTATCACAAATCAAACTCCAGACAAAAGACATTTTGCATGGACTGAAAATAACGCTTTTCCTATACCAAAAACTGATAGAGAAGGAAATTACTCATCCGATGTTCTGAGTATTGTAAAAGATTTGACGATTCTTATTATTAGAACAAGTTATAAAAAATATTATGCTGCGTTTGTGGATTCCGACTCTATGCCTGAGGAATGGGGAGCTGTTCCTCTTTTGAATAAGGTTTTCACAACAGATAACGAAAGAAGAGGTATTATTTATCTTCCTGATAATGCGATAGAATTTCAAAATGATAAAGACTGCCCTTTTATACAAAAAGGAGATTTTTCAGAAATAGAAGATCTGTCTCCAACCGCTACTTCTTTCACTTCTCCCGAACAAATCATCTACTACGGAGTTCCTGGCAGCGGAAAATCCCACGAAATAAAACATAAACTTGAAAATGAATACAAAATCCCAGAGCAGCAGCAGGATGTATTTGTCGAGCGCACTGTATTCCACCCAGAATACACTAATGCAGATTTTATCGGTCAGATAATGCCTAAACTTGTGCAGGGAAAGACAGACTTTGTTTTTAAACCGGGACCGTTTACTTCAATTCTCAAAAAAGCCCTTTGTGACAGTCAGAACAGATACGTTCTGATTATAGAAGAAATCAATCGCGGAAATGCAGCCGCTATTTTTGGAGAGCTTTTCCAACTTTTAGACAGAATCGGTGATGCAAGCAAAGCGACTTCGCACGAAAAAGAATTTAATACTTACGGCAAAGGATGGAGCGAATACTTTGTGATGAACTCTGAAATCAACAATTATATCCGTGACTCTGACGATACTTTTGACGGCAAGGCTTTGGACATCAACGGAATCCATTTTTCTGCAAATACAGGAATCCGTCTGCCGCCAAATCTTTCAATTCTTGCCACAATGAATACAAGCGACCAGAATGTCTTTACTCTCGACAACGCTTTCCAACGCCGTTGGGATATGAAGCTTATAGAAAATGTGTTTGGCGATACAGAAGAAGAAACAAATCAAAGAAATGCATTTGTCGATTCCGCAAAACAGATTACTTGGGAAAAGTTCCAGACTGCAATCAATATAAAAATCGGCAAAATGAGCGAGGATGCAGGAGTTTCTAGCATGGAAGATAAGCGTCTTGGCTGCTGGTTTGTTAAGGCTGTAAAACTGGGAAATGACTATATCATTTCTAAAGACTTGTTTGCTGAAAAAGTCTTAAAGTATCTTTGGGATGATGCCTTTAAGTTCTGCCGTGAAAAAGTGTTCAACAACTACACAAATCTTGAAAGCCTTACCCGCGACTTTAAGGGTGATAAAGAATTTTCTGTCTTTAAGGATTTGTTCTCCGAAACTGAAAACTAAGGCGGCTTGTCGTGGCGGTTTTGGAACATAATAACAGCAGTTCATTTTCTCTTTTTGATGCCTGCTCATATAATGCAAGTTTGAGCGAAAAGGATTATTTTGTCGGCATAAAATATGAGAATGAGTCTTTAAGAATAAACTTTCCGCTTGGTTATAAAAGGGCTTCAATCTAATCGGAGTTCTTTCTTCTTTGAGCGATGCAAATGAATCTTTCATTGAAAATCAGAAAATTGCTCATAAAGAAAATGTCGTTTTCCCAATTCATGCTTACCTGTATCTGATAAAGGATTTTTTGACCAACGGCTATTATTTTGAGAAAGAAGTTGTCTACACAAAATCAAGCAATGGAAAAGCAAACTGGGCAAAAACCGCAAGACAGGTAAAACCGCTTTTGCAGGATGACAGTGTATTTTATACAGAATTCATCACAAGAAAAGTAAAGCATAATGAAAATGAGTTGATAAGTCAGATTCATCAATATTGTGTTTGGGAAAGCTTTTCAAAAATCGGCTGGTTATTCTCTTCATTTGTTCCTATAAAACCTCGCATAAAATTCAATAAAAGTCTTTTTCTTTCTATTATTAAGACAAAGCTTTCTCAGACTTTCAATGAAAAAACAATGCTTTTGTTCAATTACATGATTGATGTGATAGAGTTTCTTGACAAATCGAGTGAGAGCAAGAACTTTACTTATGGTACGAATGAGTTTGAGTATATATGGGAAAGCATGGTAGATTCTGCTTTCGGAGAAAAGAACAAGACAAAATATTATCCGCATTGTTATTGGGAAATTGACGGTAAAGAATATTCATCCGACCAGCTGGAGTTCAAACAGTCCGCTCTCCGCCCTGATACCATAATGATTACAGACAAAGGCACTGAGAATCAGAAAACTTTCGTGCTTGATTCAAAATATTACAGGTACGGTGAATCAAAGCAGTTGAATCATCTTCCAATGTCTGGCTCAATCATCAAACAGATTGCCTATGCCGAATACATTGAAAACAAAGAAAAAGAAGGTAAACTGAAACATAGCAAATCAATTCACAATGCTTTTATAATGCCGTTTGAAAGCAAAGATTCTTCCATAAATATGAAATTCGTTGGTTCTGCCTACACCGACTACAAAACTGGAGACAAGCCGTATTACAAAATCAGGGCAATTCTGATTGATACAAAGTGGCTCATGGAAAATCATAATCGCAATGACAAGATTGTTCAGGAACTGGCGAAATTGATTGAGAGAGGGAAATAAAAAAAAGTGTGTGATAGACTTGAGAAAGTTTTAATTAATGGTGTATCTATTCTCGAAAACTCAGGATACTCAATTTTTTATATCACATGTCTTTCTGATGAATTAAAAGAACTTATAAGAAATTTCTTAGTCCCAATATGTCATGGAGTAAAAAAGACAGAAAAATATCAAAATAGTAAAAGTTACAGTTATGAAAATACTATAAAAGAGTTTATAA
>CAMHIV010000219.1 GCA_946185185.1 uncultured Treponema sp.
TGTTCCCTGCATTTATTACAAATCCCATTTAAAGCAGAAAGGTTCAGATTAATCTGAAATCCAAGTTCTTCAGAAATCGATTTTAAATATTCCGAAGTTTTTTCATCAGAAAGATGAATTACAGAACCGCACTTGCAGCACTGAAAATGAATGTGTTCAGAACAATGTTTTTCCTCTTCCGCAACCTGATACACAAAACCATCTGAAATCATTGATTTGTGTTTTACAAGCTGACCGGCTTCCGTCATTTTATCAAGATTGCGGTAAACTGTTGTTTTATTTACTTCCACACCGTGCTCTTTTAAGAACGCAGACAACTCTGCCGCAGAAAAACCATGTTCGTTCTTCTGTGCAATAAATTGAGAAATCAAATCTGTTGTCTTAGTGTGGTACTTTTGCAACATAGTTGCATTTTATACAACTATGCGCGTTTTATGTCAATAAGCCCCGGAAAAAAAATGTTAAATTGGATCGAGTACCGCGAATCCGTTTCCAGGAGCCTGGAGTGTGTATGAACCGCTTACACTTACAGTTGAAGTATTCAGTACTCCGCTGCCGTCACATGTATACAGTGTGTATGTTCCGCCCGGAAGTCCGCTGAAAGAATAGCTTCCTGCTCCGTCCTGATGATTCAAAAGAACAGCAGCAGTTTTTCCGTTCCAGGTGCGGGTAAAGGCCGCAGGAATTGTATTAATGCTTACATTTTCCTGAGCACCTTTCTGAATACATTCACTTGCGTGGTAAATCTGGTTTAAAATCTTAAGATGCTTGTACATTGAAGGTTTATTCTGCTTAACATAGCTGATTCCCTTATCACCAAGCATCCAGCGGGAAACAACGTCATCCTTATTTGTTGTAGGATGTGTTCCGCTCCATGAATACAAAGCTTCAGTTCCATAGTAAACGATTGGAACACCCCGGAAAAGATAAATGTAGTTAAGGGCGTTTTTATACTGAGCTTCGCTGAATTTTCCTTCACATCGATAGCAGTCGTGATTATCAACGAACATTGCAGTTTTTGTGTATTCATCAGGAGTCATACAAGAGAACTGTTTATCATTTCCTGTTACATTATTATAAACAGAACCAAGGGCATCGGCACCGCCAAATACCTTCTGCATTTCTCCAGGATAATCAAGACAGCTCAGATGCAAATCAAGCATATGAAGGGAATCTGTTGTATCTTTTGAATGGCGGGCAACAGCATCATATCGGCCGCACCAGGATTCACCAATCATATAGAAGTAATCGTTACCCAGTTCCTGTGCATGCTTGTACATTGCATCAGCAAATTCCCCTGCAAATTCATTTGTAATATAAGCCATTGTATCAATACGGAAGGCATCAACCCCTGCATCAATAAATTTCTTGTAAACATTGATTAAGTGGTGACGGGCATCTTTTCCGTTTTCTCCATGGTCTCCAAAGTCAATCAAATCCGCACACTGCCATGAATTTGTATAAGCATAAAAACCGTTCAAAAGATTATTTGCATCATAATATATATCACCGGTTTTCCAAGACCATTCTTTGCCGTCCATAATTGTCTGAACACTATAATCTGCCCATTTTGTAGGAGCACTTGCTGCACTATGGTTTCCGTGGTTTATTACGATATCCTGCATTACGCGGATTCCCTTTGCGTGGCAGGCATCGATAAAGGCCTTGTAATCATCCCATCCGTCGCTGTTCTTTCCGCTTGAATGAAGATGAGGGTCAATTTGGTCAAAATCGTAACCCCAGTAACCGTGGAAGGCAGAAGCCTGATATGCGTCTCCACCGTTTGAACCGTCATAGAAATAGCGGCCTTCCGGCTGTTTTACGCTAGGTGTAATCCAGATTGCAGTAAAGCCCATGTCTTTAATGTAATCAAGGTTATTGATAATTCCCTTAAAATCGCCTCCGTGATAATAACTTAAAACACCACACTTATCTTCACTGTAATCATAAACATCTTTATCAGCAGGAAGGAACTCGTCTCCCCAGATATTGTTGTTAGTAGAATCGCCGTCTGCAAAACGGTCTGTCATCATAAAGTAAACTGTTTCTTCGCGGAAATCCCGGTGCTGGAAATCAGTTTTTCCAGAAACTTTTACAGTCTGTGTTGCACTTGCAGTTGTTCCGTCTGTACCAGTGATAGTAAGAGTTACAGTATAATTTCCTTTTGTTGAATATGTATGAGAGATTTTTGCGCCGCTTCCAGTACTTCCGTCCCCAAAATCCCATGAATAAGATGCAATATCGCCTTTAGAAGCAGAACCGTCAAATGTTTTTGCAACAGTTTCTGTAGCACTTGCAGAATTTGAAATTACAGCTTTAAGAGCGATGTAATTATAAACTGTAACAGTAACCGAAGTTGAAGAAGTAACATTTCCAGCATTGTCGTAAGCAACGGCAGTTATAGAATATGTTCCATTATCAGAGTCTGTTGTATCCCAGACAAAGGCAGAAGAGCCGTCCATCGTTCCGAGCAATGTTTCACCTGCATAATATTCAATTCTATCAATTCCATTTTCATCAGAAGCAAGAGCAAAAAGTTCAACTTCACCTTCAATATCAGAAGAAAGTGAATGTACCCACACTACAGAAGGAGGATTTGAATCTTCTAAAGCAGAACCAGTCCAGTTTCCGTCTTCATAATACCATACGCCGGCAGTGCGGGACATATCTTCTGTCTGTGAACCATTCCACCCCTCTTGTGTCTTAAACAACAAATTAATAGAATAATAATCCAAAGTAAATGTATACCAGCCTTCTCCCTTATCTGAAGCAGCCGTCATTTCAACAGTTGTACCGTCTTTTCCAGTTTCCCAATAGTGAATGTATTTATAGTCTTTTACATATACTGTAATGCTGGTAGCCGTTCCTTCTGCAAGAACATATTCACTTTTATCCTTAAGACTAGAAGCACCACCGGCTTTATAATCGCTTGCAATTGCAGTTGTATTAATCTTTTCAAAATCGTAAGTAGAATCAATTGCATTTTCGATTGCAGTTTTATCCAAAGCAGAAATAGCTGTAGTATTAGAACCCATTTCCTTAAGAATATAGAAAACATTACCCAATGCTGTTGAAGAGCGATTAATAGAATCAATAGTATTTTTTCCGCTCTTAATATCCATTACAAGCCGGACAGTTCCACCGGCAAGAGGTTTATTATCAGAACCAAACGCCTGAACCTGAATAATTCTGTTTGCTCCAACAGGAATATTATCAATCTCAAAAGAACCGCAGCCATTTGTTACATCGATTTTTTCCGCAGAAACAGGTTCTGATCCACTCTGAATGTCTGAAGCATACACAGTGGCTTTTGCATAGGCAATTGAAGAAACAGAAAGAGAACGAGTTGCCTCCCCGGACACAACTAGAGAACCATACTCACTCTGTTTTGAATTAGAAGTCAAAGCCTGAAGAAAAAATAAATCATTAGATTCTGTTGAAATTTGATTTGAACATGAACAAAGAAATACAACAAGAGCCACCGCCCCTGCAAAGAACTTTTTTAACATATTAATCCTCACTTTATTAACTAGGTTCATGATAAGGGCGAATTTTTGTGGTGTCAAACTTTTTTTGATTTTTTTTGTAACTATGCAACTTTTATTATTGCA
This sequence comes from uncultured Treponema sp., assembly GCA_946185185.1. Classification (GTDB taxonomy): domain Bacteria; phylum Spirochaetota; class Spirochaetia; order Treponematales; family Treponemataceae; genus Treponema_D. The sequence goes on from CAMHIV010000219.1 coordinate 3,612, forward strand.
AACTCAATTAAAAAACGAATCTGGCTTTCATTTTATTGATTCAACGCCTGTATCAACCTGCCTGAATCGAAGAATATTCAGTCATAAAGTGACAAAAAAGATTGCATCCCACGGAAAATCAACAAAAGGCTGGTTTTATGGCTTTAAACTTCACGGAGTCTGTTCTGAAAAAGGCCTTTTGTGATGCCGGTTATCTCAAGAAGTCAAAGGAACTTATAAAACTTGCAGATTCTGGAAGATTCATTTATGCGGCTACCAGACAAAATATGAACCGGCTTATGCCCTGTGAGCAATGGGAACATTTAAGAAAACGCAACATAATTGAATCTGACTGGGGTGTATTAAAACAGAATTACTTTTTGGAATATCAACAGGCAAGATGTATGGATGGACTTTTTCGTCATTATGTCAGCTGTATTTCAGCTTACATTTTGCAATGCAGACTGAAATCTTATCCAAAAATAAAAACTCGAATTTATGGCTAAATTAAATTTGTGTTTCTATAATTTGTTTGTTATAATTTTTTTAAACGAGGGGAAGCTTGTTTGAAAGGGAGTTTTGAGGAATTTATGGTAAGTGAAAGAGATGAGC